>JAGRHX010000114.1 GCA_020444775.1 Gammaproteobacteria bacterium | reverse complement strand
CTGGCCTTCGCCCTGGGCGCCCGCATCGATGGTGTCCGCATCGACCAGCCGCTAGCCCCATCCGACCGGACCGCCATCGAGCAGGCCTGGAACGAGCATCACGTGCTGGTGTTTCGCGGCTGTTCGCTGCAGCCCGAGCAGCTGCTTGGCTTCGCCGGTGCTTTCGGCGAGCTGGACACCCATGACGCGACACCCTTTTATCGTCTGCCCGACATGCCGCAGCTATTGCAGATCACCAATCGCCGGATCGGTGGCAAGCCGTCGGAGACCCGCAACACCGGGCGCAACTGGCATTCGGACTACTCCTACACCGGGCGACCCGCCGCGGCCTCGATGTTGTATTGCGTGGAGCGGCCGCCAGTAGGCGGAGACACCATGTTCTGCAACATGGCCCGCGCCTATGACACCCTGTCGGAGAAGATGAAGGCCATCGTCGAGGACCTTGATGCGGTCTATGACATCAGTCTGACCGCGGGTATCAACGAGCGCGACCCGGACAAGGTCGCCGAGCTGCGCCGCATCAACCCGCCAATAGCACATCCGGCAGTGCGCGTGCATCCGCGAAGCGGGCGCAAGGCACTGTACATCAGCGAGCGCGCCTCGCATTTTGCCGGAATGAGCCGCGCCGAGAGCGAGCCGTTGATCCGGTTCCTGTGTGAGCACGCGACCCGCCCGGAAAACGTCTATCGTCACCAGTGGCAGGTGAACGATCTGGTCATCTGGGACAACCGCACGACCATGCACCTGGCGCTCGCCGACTTCGACCAGGATCAACCGCGCCACATGCTGCGCGCGACGCTCATCGGCGAACCGTCAGGCTACCTGGTCTGACAGGCGCTCGAGCAGGAAGTCCCGCATGAGCTTCACACGCAGCGGCGTGTAGGCGCTGCGCGCGTAGGCCAGGACCACGGCGATGGGTGGTACCCGCCAGGCGTCGAGCACGCTCAGCAAGTCGCCACGCGCCAAGGCCGCATCGACCAGGAAGCCGGGCAACACGGCGATCCCCTGACCCGCCAGAGCGGCATCGAGCATCACCCGACCGCTGTTGGTGGTCAGTACCGGACGCACCCGGGCCAGGAGGCTCGCACCGCGACGCGACCTGAACGGCCAGCGCGATCCGCTCTCCAGCTCGCTGTAGTGGATACAGTCGTGACCCACGAGCTCGCGCGGCGAGCGCGGCGAGCCGTGACGGGCAAGATAGCCGGGCGAGGCGACCGCAAATCGCGCTATCGGCCGCAGCGATCTGGCCACCACGCCATCGGCAGGCCTGCCGGTGTCGTCCACCACCAGGTCGAATCCGTCCGCGGCCGGGTGCACCGGGCGGTCGACGAGCACCAGCTCGACCTCCACTTGCGGATACCCCGCCCTGAACTCGCACACTACCGGTGCCAGCACCAGGGCGCCGAAGGAAGTGGGCGCGGCCAGGCGCAGCCGGCCACGGGGTTCCGCCGCCTCCCGGCCCAGCTCTCGGCGCGCCTGGTCCAGCGTGGTGAGGATGGCACTTGCGTGCAGCTGGAGCCTGCGTCCCTCGTCGGTGAGGCTCACGCTGCGGGTGGTGCGCCGGAAGAGCGAGACCCCCAGATCGCGCTCGAGGTCGGAGACGCGCTTGCTTACCACCGACGGCGCAACCTGCAGCCAGCGCGCCGCCTCGGCGAAGCTTGCGGATTCCGCCACGCGGAGGAAGGCTTCGAGTGCGGCAAGTCGGTCCATCAGGGCAGCTGGCAGCTCATCATATTGTTCGAATATATCGCATTATGACTTCGCTCTCTGGCCGATTCCGGATCGAATGGGCCGCGCCTACACTTTTCGCCATCTTCGGTAACCAGAACAAGGCAGGTCCGACATGCTGGCAGTACGCAAGAGTGAGGAACGCGGCCACGTCGATCTCGGCTGGCTCCACAGCCGCCATACCTTCTCCTTCGGCGGCTATCACGATCCGCGCCACATGGGCGTGTCCGCGCTACGCGTCATCAACGAGGATCGGGTCCAGCCGGGCGCCGGCTTCGACACCCACGGCCACCGGGACATGGAGATCATCTCCTTCGTCCGGCGCGGAAGCATCGAGCACCGCGACAGCATGGGCAACGTGGAGCGTCTTCCGGCCGGTGAGTTCCAGCTCATGAGTGCCGGCACGGGCATCACCCACAGCGAGTACAACCCCTCGTCCGAGGAGACGCTGGAGTTCCTTCAGGTCTGGGTGCTACCCGCCCAGCGGGGCCTGACACCGGGCTATCAGCAGAAGCGCTTCGACACCGAACAGGCGCTCACGCTCATCGCCTCACCCGATGCACGCGAGCAAAGCCTGCAGATCCACCAGGACGCATGCCTGTACCATGTGGCTGCAGCTGCCGGCCGGCACGTGCGTATGAACCTGGAGCCGGGACGCAGCGCCTACGTACACGTCTACGATGGCGAGATGACCGTCAACGGACAAGCGCTCTTGGCGGGCGATGGCCTGACGGTACGCGACGAGCCCGCTATCGAAGCGGCGGGACCTGACGGACGGGCATTGCTGTTCGATCTGCCCTGATCCGGGACACTGCCCGGCGCAACACCACCTGACACGAATCTAGGAGCTTCAGCATGAGCACCGACACCCTCCGCGTCCTCGGCATCTCCGGGAGCCTGCGCAAGGACTCACTCAACCGCGCCGCCCTGCACGCGGCGGTGGACCTCGCGCCGGCTGGAATGACGATCAACGTGGGCGACATCCGGGGCATCCCCCTCTACGACGAGGACGTGCGTAGCGCGGGCACCCCCGAGGCGGTCAGCACCCTGGCGCGGGCCGTGGGGGAGGCCGACGCGGTGCTCATCGTTACCCCGGAGTACAACTATTCCATCCCCGGAGTGCTCAAGAATGCCATCGACTGGCTGTCGCGCCTGGACCCGCAACCGTTCGCCGGCAAGCCGGTGGCGATCATGGGCGCCAGCATGGGAAGGCTGGGGACGGCGCGGGCCCAGTACCACCTGCGCCAGGTCTTCGTCTTCCTGGACGCCATGGTGCTCAACAAGCCCGAGGTGATGATCCCCGCCGCCCACGGCCTGGTGGACGACGGCGGCGTGCTCACCGACGAGGGCACCCGCGGGCACATCCGCGGACTGTTGGAGGCGTTGGCCGACCACGCCGCGCGGCTGCGCTGATCTCCATCGCGCCGGCAGGCCTGACGGGACCTGTAACCGGCGTCCTACGCGTGGCCAGCTCAGGTGTCG
Source organism: Gammaproteobacteria bacterium (assembly GCA_020444775.1). Next base: position 18,058 of record JAGRHX010000114.1, on the reverse strand, counting down.
GTGTCGCCCCGGCTCCCCCGGCGCTGTAATCGACGCCGCGCAACCCAGGCCACGACCGAGCCGAACACCAGCAACACCGGCCAGGGCAACATCGGCACCTCGGCGTGATTCTCGAACTCGCCGGGATGAGTGCCCGCGATCAGCTCTTGCACGCTGTTGCGTCCATCCCCGTCGGGATCCAGGAAGGCGTCGCCAGGATCGGCCGGGTTCAGACCGAACAGACGCTCGAAGACGTCCGGCAGGGGATCACCGTCCGCCGACAGCTGACCGTTGTCGATGCCGACACGGCCCGGCGCGTAGGCCGTGATCTGCCGGCTGCCAGTGCTCATCACGCCGAACAGTCGATAGATGCCATCGGGCACCGCGCTCGGGTCCCACAGGTAGCGGTCACCGTCACCGTCCGGCTGCTCGCTCAGATCGGCGACGATCAGGGTTGCGGGTCCGCCCGCATCCGGCTCGTAGTACAGGCTGATCCGCGCGTCACCACTGGCCTGGTCGTGCCAACGTACGGCGAACGGGCCGGCGCCGACGTAGCTGTCCCGTCGCGGACTGTCGACGACGAATATGGGCTCCAACCCGGCAATCGGGATCGATTCCAGCACCGCGACCTGAAACAGCTCCGGGAGGCTGACCGGTATGGTCTGCGTGTAGTACTCGTCGAGGGGACCGAACAGCTCTACCGTCACATCCACGCTGGGCTGCATCGGATCGAAGTTCTGGTCGTCAGCGATGAAGATCCGCGACAGGTTCAGGACCGCTTCCTGCTCACCCGCCCCGTCCCCCAGGAACGCTGAGATCGGCGAACGACCACCGGCGACACGCGCGGTGGCCAGCCAGCCCGGACCACCGGTACCCTCAAGTTGCACTAGCAGCTGCTTGCTGCGCACCGCCAGCGAATTGCGCAGAGGAGTACTGATGCTGAGCAGGCCGGGTGCACTCGGGTATTCGCCGGAATCGGTAGCCGACTCGCTGTGCACACGCACATGGTAGGTGCTGTTCGGCGACAGGTTCTCGATCCGCACCTTGACCAGGCCGGCATCGATGGCGCCGTCGACGATCACGGCCTTGGCCGCGGCCCGCTGCAGCGCGTCCGAGGCGCCACGCACCACACCCTCCACGGGATACTGGAGCTGCCGGAACCGACTGGTGATCTCGTCGCTTCCGGCGGCATCGCTGTAGATGCTGACACGATTCACCGCGGCCGTGTCGACACGCCAGATCAAGGCCGCCGAGGACGGCGTGACATCGACGATCTGCACGTCACTGATGACAATCTCCGCCCGCACGTCGCAGAGCATGACGAACGAGGCCAGCACGAGCGCAATCCGGCGGAGCATGCGTATCGATCCCTGTCTCACTGTACGCTCTCCATCGTTGTCGCCTCGCCCTTGCTGCGCACCGCCAGCTCTCCGCCACGCAGCACCGCGATACGCGCGAGTCCCGCACCGGCAAGGTCGTGGGCAATCGACTCGGCCAGCTCACCACCGGCGTCGATGAGCACGACCGTCGCATCCGGATAATCCATCGCGGCCTGGCGGGCACTGGCACGCAGCAGCGCGCGCGCTCCGGGGTCAGCCGGATCCGTGCCCGCAGTCGGCGTCACCAGGCCCGCGGCTGGGAACTCGTCACCCAGATCGCTCAGCTCGCCGAGCTTCTCACGCCGCTCGTCTGCCTCACGCATGTCGACCAGCACCACCGATGCCGGCTGCCGACTCAGCTCGACCAGCTCGGCATAGCCGAGCATCTGCGCCCGGCTCTTGCGCACGCCGGTCGCCTCACTACGCACCGCCCCAGACTCGATCCAGGCCTGGTAGCCGCCCTCCAGCAGCTCCGGCTGCAGACCCGGCTTGCGGGCGAAGGCGCGCAACGCCGCCTCGCTCTGCTGTGGCTGCAGGGCATCGCCATAGATCACGACCCGACCAAGGGGCGGAAAGCGTCGATCCGCGACCACCGCGGCAGGCACGTTGATGGCACCTGGGATCCGACTGAGGTCGAAGTCCCGGGTCGGCCGTATGTCGACGATGGTGCCTGCGGTGCCGGCTTCGATCCGAGCCCGCAGGGTTCGCGCATCCAGCGCCAGCCCCGACTGCGACCAGGCAATCATGACCACACCGAGTCCGAGAGCGGCGAGCGTGAAGTTTGTTCGCAACGATCTGGGCAGCATCTCATTGGCCTCCTTGTGGCCGGAACGCCGGCACCGCTTCGCTCAGGTCCACCAGCACCACCGCGACCCGCGGAATCCTGAAGTCCTCACCGACGATCTCGCCGCCGAGCACGTTGACCGCCGACCAGACGCCACGATCAGCCTGCAGGATACGCACGCCACGTACCCGACTGGAGCCGAGGTCGCGAACGAACTGCTCGGCGCTATAGCCGTCGGGGAAACAGTTGTAGCTGAACGCGCTGGTGCCAATCGGCAGATCGACCGAATCGCAGCTGCTGCGTCCCAGATCCAGCACGGTCGCCGTGTTGAACTCCACCCACAGGAACTGTCCAGGCTGTAGGGCGAAGTCGACACCACTTGCGGCATTGCCGTCCCAGGTCGCGGTCTCGGCGACCGGCTGTGGCAGCAGACTGGTGTAGCGGCGCACCGACGAGACGATGTCACCGGAGCCGTTCCAATGTGCCAACAGCTCGAAAGCGCTGCCCTGGAAGCCGGCCACCCCGGTTGTCACCGCCACCGTGTTGGCGTTGTCGAATACCGCCTGCAGGTCAGGAATCATGGCGCTGAGGATCCGCGCCGGCTCCGACTCGAAACTGTCTGACCAGACCAGCTCACCATCCGCGAGGCTGGGCAGCTGCTTGTTCGATTCCGAGTTGGTGAGCTGCAGCGACGCATTGCTCGGCAGGTGCAGGATCGAGATGTTCGGCCGCTCCTCGCCATTGGCATCGTCCAGATACACCACCCAGTCGCCGTTGACCGACGGACGGCTCTCGTCAAAGGGCGTGTCGGTGAGACGTTGGACCACGCCGCGAGCGAGATCATAGCCGTACAGATCGAGCTGCACGTTGCGATTGTCGGCCCACACCAGCCAGTCACCATCGATACCGGGTTGTAGCTGACCGTTGGGGTCATGAGTGACCCGGATGCTGGTGTCGGTATCGAGCGCATGCAGATAGATCTCGCCCGGGCCGACGTCACGATAGTCGGTATAGGCCACCCACGTGCCCGATATCGAGGGCTCACGCTGGTCGTCATTGGTCGGGTCGAGCAGGCGGCGCTCGGCGGTCACCAGGTTGTAGGCCTCGAGCTGGATCGGCGCGTTCGCCACGGTGGTGTTCTTGCGTTCGTAGACCACCCAGGGCCAATCGACGTCAGGCCGGGTCTCGTCGGCACCTGGTGTCGCGGTGATCGCGAAGGCCGGGCTACCGCTCTCCGGCTCGAAGGCCCACACGTCCCAGTTGCCATCCGGCCGGCGGTCCTGCCAGACCAGCACACGACCGTCGGTGCGTGGGCGCTCCTGGTTCAGTGGCGTCTGGCTGACCAGCACCGGCGCCGCGCCGCTGCTTCGATCGAGCAGGTACACATCCCAGTTGCCGGCCTGCTGGTCCTGCCAGACCACAAGCTTGCCGCGGGCATCGGGATTGCGTTGCTCGGCGGGCGAGGAGGCCAGCTCGGTGCCGGCGCCGATGATGTCACCGACCCGCACCAGCGCCAGATCCGCGCCGCTACGACCCAGCGCATCAGTCATGGTCACGAGCACGCTGTACCAGTCGGGCGGCGCCACCGTGCCGCCGTCGGTGCGCCCGTCCCAGGCGAAGTCGGCGCCGCTGGTCACCACCGCGCCGAGCTGCGCCTGACGCACACGGCGTTCGGTCGGTAGCTCCAGCCCCCAGCCACGGTCGATACTGAAGCTGGCGACCGTGGGATCGGCATCCGCCGGGAACGGGCAGGGCTCGTTCTCGTCGGCGCGACTCTGAACCATGAGCTGATGGTCGCCGTCCGCAAGGCCGGACAGGCTGATCGGCGCCCCTGGCGCTGACTCGGGCCGGTAACCGCTGTTTCCGAAGGCGAAGCAGTAGTGAGTCGCACCCAGCACGTTGAAGACGATGGAGCCCGCGGTTAGCGGCGTCTCGCTGCTGGCCAGCAGCTTGATATCGGTCGGCGCATTCTCCCAGCTGGCGCTGACTCGCTGCAGATCCGGCCGATAGCCATCGCGGTTGCTGCGGCCGATCACCTCGAGCTGGGTGGTGCCGCTCAAGCCGGACAACTGAATCGGCTCGGACACCGGCATCTCGCTGCTCCAGGCACCGCCATCGACCCGATACTGATAGAAGTCGACGTTACGGCCACCGACCTCGATCATTGCGCTGCTGTCCGGCCACGGCGAAGAAGGCACACCGGTCAGGGTCGGGAAGCCGAAAGCACCTCGATAGACCTCGGCACGGGCATCCAGCGTGCCGCTGATACCGTTACCCGAGAAGCTCGCCTGGGTGCTCTTGGGTCGTACCGAGAGCGACCCACCCGAGGCATAGATCTCGTCCGTATCCACGCCCACGCCGACCATCGGTCCGTCCGCGGACAACACCAGCGTCGCCTGTCTGGGCGTCTCCGCATTACCGAAGGAGTCGGTCGAGAAGTACGACACCTGGTACTCACCTGGGTCATCGATCTTGAATGGCAGTCCCGGCTTGTACGGCTCACCGTCGATGGCGTATTGAATAGATACCGGATTGTCGTCTTCGGCGAGGAAGAACATCTCGGTGTCGGCGGTGATGTAGGTCTTGCCACCGGACTCGGCCGAGGGTCCGAAGAAGGCAAGCTCGGTTTGTGGCGGCGTCGTGTCCTCGGTTGGCGGCTCGTAGCTGACCGTGTAGTCGTATTGTCCGATCCCGGCAAAATCGAAGATGTTCAGGAAGGTCAGCTTCTTGTTGCCGTTGTCGATGTCGTAGCGGATGTTGGTCCAGTAATTGTTCGGGTTGAGCACCTTGCCGTCAGAGCGGACGATGCTCTGGATGTCGAGCTTGGCCTGACCCGGATCGTCGAGCCGGATGTAGGAGAAGTTCTCGGCGTCGATCTGCGCACGAATCACCGCCTGGTAGCCGGCATAGCTGGTCAGGGTCGCGCTGGCCAGATGGTTGACCGGCACGACGTTGCAGTCGGATTCGTACAGGGTATCCGGGATGCGGTCGACATCGCGGTCGGTGTCGGCGAGGAAGTCCTTCAGAGTGTCGCGACCCGGCAGATCGTTGACCACCTCGGCGGCGATGAAATGCGCGTCAACCGAGGTGATCACCGAGGTGTCGCGACCACCCAGCTCCGAGGCGTGGGTGTAGGAGGCCTTGAACTCCTGGAACTCGCCGGACAGCGTGGTGATCATGTCCCACGCGCCCTTGCGACAGCGGCCCGGCTCGATATCGCCGAACTCCACGGTCAGGCTGCTGCGATCGGTGGGCTCGTCGTCAATGCGTGAGCCGAGCAGCTTGGGCACCAGCAGCAGCCCCTGGGCATTCTCGACGATGCGTGGCTGCTCGGACTTGATCCGCACCTTGCGCGCCGGTCCGTAACCGTCGTTCTGGATCAGCACGCCAAGGGTGAAGGGGATCGGTGCCTCCACCTCGGGGGTGAAGGGATCGTCGGCGGTCACGTCCTGCGGCTGGAAATAGATGATGCCGAGCTGCGGCTCGGGCTTGACCGTGATGGTGTCGGGTATGACGCTCAGCACCTCTGGATCCAGCGGGCTGCCGAGCAGGGAGCCCGCCAGATTCGCACCGACGCTGTAGCGCAACCCCTCCGGCGTGGTGCCACCGGCGGAGATCTTGGGAATGATGAACCACTCCACCACCGCCGTCTCACCCGGCTTGATGATGCCACCTCCATCGATCGAGGAGATGCCGTTCAAGGTCGGTGGCTGGACGAAGAACCGGTCCGAGGCATCCACCACCTCACCCGTGGCCGGGTCCAGATAGCTGAAGTTGAGCTCGGCCGAGAAATCGGTGAGGCTCGCGTCGATCTCGTTGTTACCCACCTCAAGGGTGGCGAGAAAACCGATTCTCTCGAGCGCCAGCTCCTGGAGGATCTCCATCTTCACCACGGAGCACAGTCCCAGCCCCTGCCGTTGAGCTTGGGCATGGCCTGACAGCAGCGCCAGCAGCAGGATCAGCACGCAACGCAGCGTGGGGAGGATCGCCGCAACCGTCGGGTTGGTCATCTTTGCCTGCCTCATCGGTTATTTCGCTCCCTCGAGAAAACGGCGAATGGCATCGTCCACCTCGAGCTTCTTGACGTCCCCGCACTCCTGCCGCGCCAGCACGCCGTTGGCAAAGAACGAGGCATAGCCTTCCACGTCGAGGTTGTAGACCACGCTCTGCTCGGGCAGCTCCCGGCGCCAGTTCTCGGTGATCCGCGCGCGCCGGTTGCCGTCCAGGATCAGCACCTGACCGACCTCCAGCTCGCTGGCCCTCACCCAGCCGATGGTATCGACCCAGAAATGATGCTCGTCGGTAGTCTGCAGGCGACCGACGCCGGCGCTGGCGGTGGTCGTCTGGCCGCCAACCGGGGTTACGATCAAGGTCTCGAACAGCAGCTCGCGGATGTGGTCGCTGGGCTGGCGGTGCACGCGGCTGACCAGGCCCATGCCGCCCTCGAAGTTCATCACCTCGTCACCCGGCGCGATGCTTTCAATCGGGCGGGTGCTGCCGTCGGCCATCAGGATCGGGGTCCCGGCGGCGAAGCAACCCGGTCCACCGACGCCATAACCGCCGACTCCACCCGGTGCACCACCGCCGCCGCAGCAGCCACCACCCTCGGTCAGCCCCAGGGCTACCAGCGCGCAGCCGATGCCACGACCGATGTCGAAGGCCTTCTTCAGCTTGTCCAACAGCTTGCACGGCGGTGAGTTGGACAGTCCCTCGAGCGCCTTCTCACAGGCCTTGTCGGCCACGTAGTCGGCGATCTCGCCGCCGCCTACCGCGTTGCTGCCCGCGTCCTTGCAGGCATCCTGCAGCAGATCGCAGGTCGGGAACTTGACCTCGAACTCGGTGGCCGCGGTGGCCTGCACCGGCTGCAGCCGACCGGACAGCGCGGAACTGGTGAAGCCACCCATCAGCGCGACCAGACCGTTGGCGATGTCAGCGCCGTTCAGGGTCAACGAGGCATCCATGCACGACTGCCAGTCGTCGTAGGTGTCACTCAGGCTGCCACCCGGCAGCCCCGGATTGGCGTTCTCACCGAAATACTGGAAGCGGAACGGTATCTCTATCGTTTCCTGGGCGTCGATCCTGGGCAGATAGGTGATGAGTGGCTCCCAACGCGCGCTCGGTGACTCCTGCCCCTTGAGGGTGACATCGTCCAGCGCCTTCAGACCCTTGTTGCTGAGCTTGACGATAACGGTCGCCTCGAAGCCCGGCTCGACGTAGCCAAAGCGTGTCACGGGCGGATCCGCGACCAGCACCGGCACTGGCACGTTGGTGACGAAGGTCTGCTCGATCTTGATCTCGTAGCGGTCGGTGAACGCCACCGGCTCGACCCGGAAATTCACCGTCACGAAGGAACGGTACATCTCCGGCTCGACCAGCACCGTCTGGTCGGCGACGATGTCGACCACGCCGGTGACCGTGGTGTGGCCACGCGCGATGGTCCGGTAGCTCCACTCACCCACCTCCAGATCCTCGATCAGGGCAACCCCGTTCTCGTCGGTGACGATGCCGGACAACTCGCGGTTGAGCAGCGGATTGCGCAGATCGATGCGCGCATTCGGCACCAGACGACCGGCGATGTCATAGACCACGAAGCGCGCGTTGCCGATGCTGGAGGTGGTGACCAGCGCGAACAGCCCGAGCTCATAGGTCTGCTGCTCGTTGGCACCGGTGATACGCAGCGTGTCGTTGACATAGCCCAGCGGCTGATCAGCCGGCGCGGCAAAGGTCACATCGAAGGTCAGCTGCTCGCCGACACCGATGTCACCCAACGAGATGCTGCCGTCCGGATTGGCCGGCAAAGAGACCGACATCCACGGCACGCTCTGCGGCGGGATCAGCACCGCGTCGCGCAGCGCGTCCAGACCTTCGTTCTCCACCGTGACGGTAGCGGTGACGATCTCGCCAGCATTGACGCTGACATCCACATAGCCGGCGCGTGGCGTCTGAGTGCGCAGGATCGGTATCGCCGGCTTCAGCGACACGCTCGCCTCGACGGTCGCCACCGCGCCGTCAGCCGAGATGAACCGATACTCGACGTTGACATTGTCCGGCGCGTCGACGGCCGCGGTCAGGGTCAGCGGAATGCTCAGATTGCCTCCCGAGGGCACCTGCGCCGGGTCGGGGAAGCTGAAGCCGCCGCTCACCGTGGGCTCGTCCACCTCGCTGCCATCGGGCGCGATGGTATAGGCACGAAACTCCCCGCTCAGACCCGCTATGGGCAGGGCGCCCGGGTTTATGAGCTTGATCTGGAAGTCCAGCGTGTCGGCCTTGGAGGCGTTGATGGACGCCCGCGCCGGCTGACTGTACATCCTGTAGAAGTCGAAGCTGGCCTGATTCAGGGTGTCCAGCACATCTGGATGCGCGGCCCATACCGTGAAACGCCCGGACACACCCGCCGGTGGCCGGTAGTCGATCTGGTAGTTGCCGCTGGCGTCGGTGGTCACGCCTTGATACCACTTGAAGCCATCGACCAGGAAGCCGAAGCGCAGCAAGGTGTCTGGCAGCGGGTCGCCACTGGCGCGGTCGATGGCCTGACCGGTGATGGTCACGGTCTCGTTGTTCGCGTACGCGGCCTTGTCGGTGCTCGCAGTGCCGTAGTAGGGCGCCTCCACATAGCCCGACAGCATGCTGCCCTGGATCGGTCCGGCGAGTAGCAACCTCGCCCCCCTGTAGTCCTGGAACAGCTGGGTCGGGCCGCCGACGAACTCCAGATCGGTGCCCGGCTCGAGCTCGGCCGGCACCAGCACCTCGACGTCGAAACAGCGCTCCGCGGCCGGCGCGATGGTCACATAGCCGGTGCCGCCCTCGACGAACAGCCCACCACCGCTCACACCGCGGGCCACGCCGGCCGACAGCTCGAGTCCGGCACTGTCCAGCAACGCCACGCGAATATCGCCCGCCGTGTCCCCATTGTCACGGTAGACCACCAGGTCGACGGGCACGCCACCGCCGTTGCGATAACAGGTACGAACACTGGACAGACCGCCGGCCAGCGGCACCTCGGCGGTGCTGAGCACCACCTGGCCCGCGGAGAAGCCGGTGTCGAACAGGTCATAGCTGCGATAGACGACCTCACCGGCGTCCGGATCGACGGCCCGCAAGGTGAAGCGCACCAGACGCTGCTCGGTGTCGTTCTCCACCGGCACCGCGGTCGACAGCATCAAGGTCTCTCCGGCGGCGACCTCGGTGCTCTGGGTGAAGCCACGGTCGAACAGCACGTCCACGGAACGGGTCACCTGCACCTCGTAGCCGGTCACGGGCGCCGGCTCGGTGGACTGGTTCAGCACCGACAGTGCGATACGGCTGAAGGTATCGGCCGTGAACGACGTGCCGATGCCGTTCTGGTCGGGATTGACCGCGCTGGACAGCAGCAGCGGATAGACGGTCACGGTGCGAGGCGGGCTACGATCGCCGTCGGCATTCAAGGCCTGCACCGAGTACTCGACCACCTGGGTACCGCTGTAGGCGTTATCGGCAAAGGTGTTCTCGACGATGGGCGAGGCGGTCAGGAGCTGACTGCCGCGACGCACCTCGAATGCGGTGACCTGGGGATCGCTCGCGCTCCAGGTCAGGACCGGTGCCGAGCCCTCCTCGACCAGCACGCGCAGATCGCTGACCGCGCCGACCAGCAGCTCGAAGCTGGCCGCGGGCGCCGCCTGCTCGTTGCCGATGGTATCGATCGCATACACCGTGTAGTTCCAGATGCCGCCACTCGCGGGATGGTCGACGATCTGGAAGGCGCTGCCAGGCGCCGCGCCGTTCACGGCCAGGGTCCGAACCACCTGTCCATTGCGCTCGACCCGGTAGCGGGTGGCGGGATCGCCGCCCGCCGCGCTGCTCCAGCTCACTCGCACGCCGGCGCTGGCGAGCTCAGCGAGCACGCTCTCGGCCGCATCCGGCGCCAGACGGTCGGCCAGCGCACTGGCCTGTGGTGAAGCCGTGCTCTCTGCGCCCAGTCGCAGACTGGTCACGTGATAGCAGTACTGCTGGTCCAACGGCGGCGTGTCCTCGTGGACCCCACCGGCGACATCGGTGGCAACGAGCTCATCCGGCGCCGTGCTGCAGTCACCATTGCTTCGATACACGCTATAGCCGTCCGCATCCGATACCATCGGCCAGCTCAGCCGGATCCGGCCACCAGCCAACGGTTGAGCATCGAGCCCGGTCGGCGCGCTCGCCGGATCCGGGAAGTCGGTGTTGTACAGCTCCAGACTCGCGCCGGCGGCTATCTCGCTGCTGGCATTGTCCAGGGCGTCGATGGCGTCGAAGACGAACTGGCCGGTGCCCTGACCCATGGACGGATCGAGGTTGAGCAAGCCGGTCCAGCTCGCGCCACTACCGATGAGCGCGATGGCGACCTCGGCGCCGGCTGGCGGTTGATAGCGCAGGGTCGGCGTGGTGGCGGGCTTGACCGACTCATCCAGCGTGACGCTCAACGACACCGTCTCCGGCCCCAGCACCTGCACCGGTTGCGTTGCACCGATCGCGACGCTGGCGACCGGCCCGTCCGTGTCGAGCACCAGCGCCGGCCCGGTGGGCGCACCGACGAAGGTGTTGCCGAACAGATCGGTGGCCGACACCGACCAGCTCAAGGGCCCGGAGGGCGTTGCCGGTAGCACCTGGAAGGTGCCGGTGAAGGTCGTCTCGTTAACCTGCGTGAGCGCGATCGGCAGCGGCCCGGAGGACCGGGCGGTGCGCACCGTCAGCACCGGCTTCGCATCGAGCGGCTCGTTCGCGGTCAGTGTGATACCGAGCGCGGAAGGACCGACCGGCGAGCTGCCATTGAACGCGATGGTGAAGGCCGGTCGGGTACCGTCATAGCTCGCGCTGAGCGAATTCGACAACGGGCTCAGGTTGCCGGCGCTGTCGACGCTCGCCAGTCGGTAGAAGAAGGTACCGTCGGCGCGCGAATCGTCGATGAAGTCCTCGCTGATCGACAGGCCCTGACGGATCAGCGTTGCCGACGCCGGCGTGCTGAAGTCACCGGTCGAACGATAGACGTTGTACGAGGCCGGCACCTCTCCGGTCACGGGGGCATCCCAGGTCAGGCGTATGCCGGTGCCGAGGATACCGATGGCGCTGGTCAGCATCGGCGCCGCCGGCGCGCCGGTATCGAGGATCACGGACCGGCCATTCGAGGACGGGCTGACACCGACGCTGTCGCTGGCACGCGCCAGGAACTGGTTGCTGCCCTCGGTCAGCGCGATCCCGGTGAACTGGAAGCTGCCCGTATCGCTGCTCTGGCCGCTCGCCACCACCTGGCCGTTGCGACGCACGGTGATGTCGACCAGCGGCTCGGCGTTGCCGGCGACGCTGGCGAGCGCGGTGTTGGTGATCGTGGCATCCACCGGCAGGCTCAGGCTGGGCGCCGGCGGCGCTTGCAGCACCACGCTCACGGGGATGCTCTGCTCGGTGAAGTTGCCCACGCTGTCGGTCGCGCGCACCAGCACCACACGCGGCCCGGTCGGTCCGCTGCGGATGTCCCAACGCGCCGAGGCGCTCGAACCCGCGGCGCTGGTGAACGGCACGCCGTCGACGAAGATCTCGGTGAGGGCGATACCCAGCGGCGAGCTGGCCGTCGCCTGCAGGGTCAACGGTCGTCCGAGGGTCTGGCCCGCGCTGACGCTGACGCTGTCGATCGCCGGGTCCTCGGCGATGTACTGCACCGGCAGCTGCAGCACGCTCGACTCGACACCGGTTACGCTGCGCATCTGCAGGTGGATGGTCTTGGCGCCGGCGTTCGGCGACAGCTGGAAGACCAGCTCGGGCTCGAAGGGCTGGTAGAAGGCACCGGCAAAGCCCGGGTCCTCGCTGACACGCACCTCGTCGGCCAACCGCCCGGCCAGACGCAGCGGCACCTCGCGCACCGCGGTCTCGGCCTGACCGGTAGCCAGGGCCGCCGCCGGCGTCAGCACCGGCTCGCCGCCGAGGAAGCCGCTGACATCGACATTCCCGCTGACGGTCGGTGCAATCCCGACAAGGTCCAGCGCACCCCACCAGTTGCCACGCGCATCCACAGTGCCGGTGGTGTCGGTCTGGGCGTTGTGGCTGGTGTTGGTCTTGATCACCGAGTGGTCGATGACGACGTTGGCGCCGCTCTGCGCCAGCACACCGACATCGTTGAAGGCGAGCCAGGCGTCGGAGGTCACCAGATCCGCGCCGTTGCGTGCCCACAGACCGGGACCCGCGTTGAAGCGAGCGGTCAGCGCGTCGATGACCGGCGTGGCATCGTCGACCACCACGCCGCTGCCGTAGCGGACGAACACGTGCCGCAGCAGCGAACCGGTGTCACCGGCGGTGATCAGTACCCCGGCCCAATCGCCGGCGGCGGGCGTGCCACCGGGCAGATCGGCTGCCGAGGTGAGGACGATCGGTTCGAGCGGCGTGCCGTCGGCGACGATCCGCCCGTTCTCGGCCTCGATACCGGCGCCCGGTGCGAAACGCAGTGTCGTGCCGGCGGCGATGGTCACGGTCGCGCCATTGCGAATGACGATGGTGCGATCGATGTCGACGATCTTCTCGTCGGCCGAACCGATGGTGGTGTCGACCGTGATCTCACCGGCAAACGGATCCGACCATTGCACCGGCGTGACCGCGCTTTGCAGCTCGTTACGGCTGTTGAAGCCGACCACAGCGACATGGTAGGTCCTGGCCCGGTCCAGACCGGTGATCAGGTGCTCCCGAGCACCTGCGCCCAGCTCGACCAGCGGCGTGAGTCCGGTGACATCGCTGAACGAGTTCTCCTCCAGATACACACGGAAGCCCGCGAAACCACACAGGTTGCCGGTGGCATAGCTCGACCAGCCGATCCGCACGCTGTCCGAGGTCGGACCCTGGACGGCCGTGACCGGCACCGGCGGCGGCACCACGTAGTCGATACGGAAGGCCACCGAGCTTACCGCCGGGTCGCGGTTGCCGGCCTGGTCGATGGCCGCAACCGCCGCCGCGTACTGGGTATCCAGCGACAGCGGTCCGACAGCGACCTGACGAGCATTGCCGGGGACGAAGCGATTGAAGCTGACACCGTCGGCGGTGCTGATCGAGGCGGCCTCGGCCAGATAGACCTGGAAGCCCGCGACGTCGCCCGGATCCGCGTAGCCGTTCCAGCTCAGACGCGCCGTGCTGCAGCCCAGCGAGGCCAGCGTCGGCATTGGATTGGCCGGTGGCGTGGCATCCAGCAGGGTCTGGAAGACATCGTTGGCACCCAGCATCGGGTTGCCCGCGCGATCGCTGGCGCCGTCCACGCTCAGACTCAGGCTGCCATCCATACCCTGGGTCAGCGCGATGGCCGCCGTCATCCAGGTGTCGTTCGGGTACACCGTGGTCGCCCAGACGCCAGCGGTGGGCACCACCGGTTGCTGCGTGCCGCTGCTGCTCAGGGTCAGCTGTGGCGGGACGCTCGTGTCCATGGCGCTGTCGAACTGGACGGTCAGACGATAGCCATTGGTCGCCGGCAGCGGACTCGAGAAGTTGGGTACCACGCTCGCCACACGTGGCGCCATGACATCGGTGAGATCCAGGTTCAGGCTGCCGGTGAGCGGATTGCCGGACAGATCGGTCAACCCGCCGCTCGGGGTCACCGTCTCGGTGCCGGTGACGTTGAATCCCGGGGTGATCAGCACCGTCGCCCGGGTGCCGTCGGCGTTCCAGACGATATTGTTGGTGGTGCCGTAGCGCTTGCCCGCCGGCGACAGATTCAGATTGGCCTCGATACTGCCGTCGGAGAGCCCGGTCTGCTTCATCGGCTCGCTGAAGACGAAGGTGTACGAGTCACCGATGGACACCGCGCCGTTGCCGTCCGCGTCGTTGAACAGCGCGCCGGTCAGGGTCGGCGCGGTCGTGTCCAGCCCCTGCAGGACGACGCTGCCCTGCACCGCGTTGCCGGCCAGGTCGGTGACCAGCAGGCTGGGTGTGACCAGCTCGTTGCCGACCACGTTGAAGCCACTGCTCAAGGTCACGCTCACCGAACGGCCATCGGCCGCCCACTGCACGGTATTGACGATGCCGTAGCGTCGACCACCTGCGGGCCGCAACGCGGCGTTGGCATCGCCGGTGCCGTCCCTGATCGCGCTCTGCGCCATCGCCTCGTCGAAGTGGAAGGTGTAGCGGTCACCCGATGACACCTCACCGGAGCCATCGGCATCGTCCCACTCGAGCGACGACAAGGTAGGCGCGATGGTGTCGATCGTCGTCAGGCTTCGGGCGCCGGCCACATCCAGACCCTCGGGCGAGGTCAGGCCGGTAGGTGTCACCACCTCGTCGCCGACCACCGTGAAGCCGGCGCTCAAGGTCACGGTCAGATGCCTGGCGTCGGTCGACCAGGCGACGGTGTTGGGCGTGCCGTAGCTGGCGCCAGCGGCCGGCATGTGCAGGTCGGCATCGTTGCCGCCGCTGACCAGAGTGGTATCGACCGCCTCGGAGAAGCTGAACACGAACTGGTCGCCGGCCGACAGATCGCCGGAGCCGTCGACATCGTTGTAGGCGACCGCGTCGAACAGTGGCGGCGCGAGCTGGCCTTCGTCCTGGAACAGCCAGAACTCGGTCATGGCACTGCGGATGGCGGTCGCCGGCGTGTCGTTGACCACACGCAGACGCAGATCGCCGCTGGCGATATAGGCCGCCGGAATCGGAAACTCGTATTGGAAGGCGCCGTTCTCGGGAGGCGAGATCGGCGTGACGATCGGATTGCCATCAGCATCGACGATGCTCTGCAAGGAGTCGCCCACGTCGGCGTTGAACAAGCTGGTGCGCAACACATAACGCGCGTTCGGATCCAGGCCGGTGAGGTCGACGATGACCTCGTTGGCATCCCAGACCATGCTCCGATCCGGTGCGCTACCCCATTCGTTCGACAAGGTGCCCTGCACCAGGGTCGGTGCCGGCAGGCTGCCCTCGGACTGCACGCCTGCGGTCGAGAAGTTGCTGTACAGGAAGTCGATCGGGGCAATGGTCAGGAAGTTGCTGAAATCGACGTTGTCCGAGACTGGCTGACCGGTCCCGGCTGGATTGCCGCCCGCGTTCTGCGGGCCACTACCGTCGACGTCACCCCACCAGTTCTGGGTCGCGTCGATGAGGCTCCCGGTGTTGTTGAGAAGACCGTGCTGACGGTTCTGCAACAGCTCGTTGTTGGTGACCACCGCGGTCGCGGTGTTGTCCACACGGACACCGTCACGCAGGTTGCTGGAGATGCGGTTGAACTCGATGATCGGCGCACTGGGCATACGCTGCACGTAGATCCCGTCGCTGGCATTGCCCCAGATGCGGTTGCCACGAATACGCGGTGAGGACTCGTAGACGTAGATGCCCACGGTCGAGCTGTTCGACACCGTGGCGTTGTCGAAGGCACCGGCCGAACGGTAGAAGGTCACGTTGCCCCAACCGTTGCTGCCGGCATATGTCACGTCGGCGAAGCTCAGCACGTTCTCGGCTTCGAGCACCGAGTCGTTCAGCCACAGACCCTGCCAGTCGCCGTTGCGCGGCAGCGTGGCGAGACCGTTCAGATTGATGTCGCCACCATGTAGATCGTCGTGCACCGAGGTGAACGCGATACGCTGCTCGGCGCTCCCCTGCGCATCGATCGATCCATTGACGGTGAATTGATGGTTCTCGCCGAACTTGACCACCACCCCGGGCTCGACACGCAGACGCCGGTTGGTGCCGACCTCCAGGTTGCTCGAGTAGTTGATGTAGGTGCGGATCTCGTCGGCGGTGCCCACTGCCCAACGCCGCAGCACCGCGTTGTCCGGCAGCACCCCACCACGCAGGGCGATATAGGCACGCGCGTTGGGCGTCAGCGTGTTGGTCGCGTCCGGCAGCGCCGAGGCCGGAACGATCAGCGGCCAGTTGTTGCCGGTGATGACGTTGCCGGTGAGCGGCGGCGCGTCGCCGGTGGTCCGGTAGTAGATACCCCATTCGGCGTTGTCGACGATCTGATTGTCGCGATAGGTCACATACGCGTTGCTGTACACGTACACGCCGCTCGCGGCGTTGCGCGCGATCGTGGTGCGCTCGAGCCGAGAGGTGCCGAAATCCTGGAACTGAACGCCGTGGCTACCGTTGTCGGCGAGCAGCGAGTCGCTGATCACGGCGTTGGTGCGATAGACGTAAAGTCCGATGTACTGGCTGTCGGTGATCTGCACGTGATCCAGATCGACCGGGGACTGGTTCAGATAGACCGCGACGTTGTTGCTGGTACCCGCATAGCGGATCAGCGTGTGGGTAAGGCCCGATCCGGCACCGGCCGAGCCCGGCATGAACTCCAGCTGACGCCAATAACCAGGCTGCGGGCTACTCGCGCCGCCATCGCCATTGCTGTCACCGCCAACGCTGTCATCGGTCCAGGCCGTGAACACCACCGGCTCGGCGGCGCTGCCCTGACTGATCAATGCGCCCTCGACCTGGATCTCCACACCGGCGCCAACCTTGATGATCGTGCCGGGGCCGAGGTGTAGCACGCCGCCGGCGGGCACGACCACGTTGCCGGTGAAGCGGTACACACCGCCGTCCAGATGCAGACGCGCAGGCAGCGTGCCGCTGAAGCTGACGAGCTGGTCAGAGGCTCCGGTCGGGGTACCGGTCACCGTCTGTCCGGCGCTCACGTTGGGCACCTCGTCGAGCGCGACCAGGGTCAACGTGTATTCAGTGCCCAGGGTCAGTCCGTCCAGCAGATAGGTCGATTCGGTACGCTCGATGTCGATAGACTGGTCGACGCTCGCACCGCCGTCGGTGGAGATCCGCAGCCTGTAGCCGGTCAGGTCACCAGCGCTGTTCGCACTGCCGGTCCAGCGCAGCAGGGCGAGCCCCGTGCCGCCGGCTGTGGTGAACTCGACCGACAGACCGGTGACGTCTTCGGGCGCCGTGGTATCAGCCGCCGTGGTCGTGGTCACCGGCCCGGAGACCGGGGACGAGGTCTCGTTGCCCGCCGCGTCGACGGTCACCACCGTATAGAAGTAATCCTGGTTCAGGCTCACGCCGGTGTCGTCGAAGCGGTCCGAGCCCGCAGGCGCGCTGCCCGCATCGATGAAGGGACCGAGCGCACTCTGCGCACGGCGAATGCGGTATTCGCTGACGTCGCCGTCTGTCTCGCTGACCGAGCCGAGCCACAGCAGCCGCACACCGCCGCCGACCGGCTCGGCGAGCAGTGCCTGCACCGGCTGTGGCGCGGTACGGTCCATGCTGATCTGCACGCTGGGCGACAAGGCGCGGTTGCCGGCCGCATCGGTTGCCCGCGCCTGCAGGCTGTAGCTGCCCTCGGCGAGGTTCGACAACAGCTGGGTCCATGGCCCGTTGGCACCCGCCTGCTCACTTACCGGGCGCCAGTCGGTCACACCACCGGTCGGCGTCAGACCGACCTCGACAAGCAGTGAATCACCGTCATCGCTGGCGGTGCCCGTGACCTGCAGGTTGCTGGCGTTCAGCGCGCTGCCGTCGGTCGGGCTGTCCAGGCTGATCGTCGGTGGCGTGCTGTCCACGCTCGGCTGCTCGACGATGAACAGATGCTGGAACACGGTGCGCGCACCGCTGAGCCGTGCCAGCTGCAGCGACAGGCTGCCGCTGGCAAAGCCGTTCTTGGGCAGGACGAAGCCATAGGTGGTTGGACGACCACTGGGCAGACTCAGCCCATCGTGCACCAGATCGCCGTCGGCCAGCGACAACAGCTGGGTGCTCGAGCCGGTGTCATTGTTCAGATAGGTGACCAGCAGACGGTAGCTGGAGCTGGGCTCGAGCCCGGCGACATCGACCAGCAAAGGCGGACCGTCGAAGCTGAACAGGAAGTCGTAGTCGGCGCCGGTGCCGAAATCCGTGGACGCGGTGCCGGTCGCGGCCGGCACGCCGAGGCCGAAGGATTCGTGATTGCTGTTGCCGGCATTGAAGAGCGCGTACGAGGATCCGACCGGCGCGAAGCCGCTCGCGTCCA
>JAGRHX010001439.1 GCA_020444775.1 Gammaproteobacteria bacterium | reverse complement strand
GACATCGAGACCGGACGCGATATCGCCTTCCCGCTCGGCTTCGATGCGCCGATTCTCGACATCGCGGCCGCGGTGGAGGCGGTCAGGACGGCCGGCAAGGTCGGTACGGTCGGTTACTGTTGGGGCGGATCGTTGTCCTACCTGGCCGCGTGCAGACTGGATATCACCTGCGCGGTCGGCTACTACGGCGGTCAAATCACCCGCATGCTCGATGCCGATGCCGGGACGCTGCCCAAGGTGCCGACGATCCTGCACTTCGCCGAGCACGACCATGGCATACCGCTGGCGGACGTGGACCGGGTGCGCCAGGCGAACCCGGACCTGCCCATCTACATGTACAACGCCGGCCACGGCTTCAACTGCAACCATCGCGGCAGCTTCGACGACGCGGCGGCGCGACTCGCGCGTGAGCGCACGCTGTCGTTCCTGGCCGAGCATCTGCAGGGCTGAGCATTGCCAGGGCCGGTGTTCCGCCCCGGCCGTCCGGTAAGACCACCCAACTGCTGCACTCAGCCGGGACGTTTATGGAAGAGCCGCTGATAGCGCTCCGCATAGGCCTCCCAGGCCTGCGGATTGAGCAACCGCGGTGGCCGTCCGCCGGCGATGATGGTGTCGATCTGATCCAGGGTCTGCGAGACCATGTTGTAGCGCGCCTCGTGCGTGACGCCGGCGGTGTGCGGGCTGAGGATGACGTTGTCCAGCGCCAGCAGCGGATGGTCCAGCGGCGGTGGTTCCTGCTCCCAGACGTCCACCCCGGCGCCGGCGATGGTGCCGGCGCGTAAGGCATCGGCCAGCGCCTGCTCGTCGTGGATGCCACCACGCGCGGTGGTGATGAAGTACGCGTGCGAGCGCATCTTCGCGAAGCGATCCGCGTTCATCATGCGAAGGGTCTCGGCATTGCGTGGGCAATGCACCGAGACGTAGTCGCTGGCCGCCAGCATGTCGTCCAGTTCCATGCGCTCGACCCCGCAGCGCTCGAAGACCGCGTCATCGACGTAGGGATCGGTTGCAATCACACGCATCCCGAACAGGCCCCGGGCCAGCTCGGCGGTACGGGTGCCGACGTGGCCCAGACCGATGATGCCGAGGGTCCGGCCGAGCACGTCGTGACCGATCAGGGACTCACGGGCCAGACCCGGCACGCTGCGAATCGCGCGGTCCGCTTCCATGATGCGCTTGGACAGACACAGCATCATGCCGATGGCGTGCTCGGCCACCGCCTCGCGATTGCCACCGGCCTGATTCACCACCAGCACGCCGGCTCGGGTGCAGGCATCGATGTCGACCGTGTCCGCGCCGGAGCCATTGGTCGACACGGCGAGCAGGTTGGGGCAGCGCTCGAGCAGGGCCTCGTGGGCGAAGTACTGGGAAGGCAGCTCGGATCGCGTCGACCGGATCTGATAGACGTGCGCATCGGCGAACTCCGACCAGATGCTGTCCTCGCCCTGGTCGAAGTCCAGACAACGAACATCGATGTGCGGGCGCTGCTCGAGCAACGAGAATCCGGCCGGGTGTCCGAGTCTTTCGAAGAACACAAGACGGGCCGGCTCGTTCTTTTTCGTCGACATGTGCAATGAATCTCCGTGCTTTTACGGTCGATGGGATGAGGCACCCGCGTCCATTGCGACCGAGGCATGACGAGCGTGCGGGCGATGGCCCGCGCGACGGTGTGGGCGACGGTCGGGCGATGACGGCGAGGGTGATCGTGCGGACACATAGCGGATCGACAGCCGGTCTACAGCCGGTCGCTCCGGACCGCGAGCGTGGCGCGCGGCCGGCCTCAGCGCGTTGGCACGCGGGTGAGCATGGCGTTCAGGGACTTCACCAGCCGCGGCCCCTCGAAGCGTCTATAGGCGAGCCGCAGACCACCGGGTACCAGCTGGCGATCATATATGGATACCTCGTAGCCGCCAGTATCGAGCACGCGGAATGCTGAGACGCTGAGCACGTCGCCGTGCAGATAGGCCCAGACATAGGGTTGCTCACCGATCGGATCCGCGGGTCTGAGGTTGCCGAACAGATCCTTCTTCATCTGCGCGACATACAGGCCCGGGCTGGTATGGCGCGCGAACTCGATCTGGAAGCTGCGCCGCTTCACCCGGCCGCTCTCCCAGCGCGACAGCGATTGCCAGATGACCTCGAAACCGGCCTTGACGGGTCTTATCTCGACGCGCAGATCGCGTAGCTCGGTGCCCTCGTGCTGGTCGCCTTCGTCGAGCTCGTCGATGATCGTCTCGCCCTCGAAGATGCCGTAGAAGGCATCGATACTTGCGGCGGATGCGCTGCCGCAGGTGCAGGCGAGGACCGCCAGCAGCAACCAGCAGCCCAGCGCGTCGCGGCTCGGCGCCGGCCAGCGGAACAGGTGTGGGGTCGGCGCCGGCTCGGCGGGTCGTCGGTTCTGGCAAGGCATGTGGTCGCTCGTGTAGTCGTCGCTCGGGTGCATATGGCGGCGCGCTGTGGCACCGGGCTGGCGCGGGCGGTGCCGATCGGCCCGACGGCCTGGGATCGGCGTGTCGGCTCAATAGCCCTGGTGCCAGT
>JAGRHX010001438.1 GCA_020444775.1 Gammaproteobacteria bacterium | reverse complement strand
CGCGAAGGGCGCAAAGGTCGTCGCGATCAGCCGCGACCCGGAGCGCGCGCGCTCGGCGGTCGGTGCCAACGTCGAGCTGCGCAAGTGTGACGTGCTCGACCGCGAAGCAGTGGCTGAGCTGTTCGCCGCCTGCGCGCCGTTCGACATCCTGGTGTCGGCCGCGACCGGTGGTGACAGGGCGCTCGGGCCTTTCCTGCAGATGGACCTGCAGGGCTTTCAGAATTCGTTCGCCAAGCTGTGGGGGTATACCAACTGCGTTCGGCTCGGGTCGGAGCACCTGAAGGAGGACGGTTGCATCGTGCTGGTGACCGGATCGCCGGCCAAGCGTGCCAAGCAGGGGCAGATCGCCCTCGGCGCGGTAGGGGCGGCGATAGAATCATTCGTGAAGACCGTCGCCATCGAGCTTGCGCCGCGACGGATCAACGCGGTTTCGCCGGGCATCATCGATACCCCCATGTTCGGGCCGGACAGCAGCGAGCGGACCGCGTCGGTGAACAAGCGGACTCAGGGGCATGCGATACCACGTGCGGGCCGCCCCGAGGAGATCGCACTCGGCATTGTCTTCGCAATCGAGAACGACTTCATCACCGGCACCACGGTCGAGGTCGACGGGGGCGCGCTGCTGGCGTGAGGCAGCGCTGACTTGTCAGCGCTTGCCCGGGTGCCGGAACAGACGCCTTCCACGCGCGGCCGATCGTACTCGCTCGGCCACGCGCCATACGCTCAGAAGCGCCCGGCGTCGATCTTCAGGTGGGTACCGGTGATCGAGCTCGCCGCGTCGCTGGCCAGGAAGATCACCGCGGCGGCGACCTCCTCCGGCTCGATGGCGCGGCCCAGCGCGGTGCGATCGTAGTAGCGCGTCTGCCAGATGCTCTGCTCGGACTGACCGAGCTCGCCTGCGAGTCGGGACACGCTCTCGGCGAGCATGCCGGTACGCACCGCGCCCGGACACACGCTGTTCACGCGAACACCCTGTGGACCGAGCTCCTGGGCCAGGGATTCGGTCAGCCCGACCAGCGCGAACTTGCTTGCCACATAGTCGCTACGGGTCGGACGATTGCCGATCAGGCCGTCGCGGGAGGCGATGTTGACGATAGCGCCGCCCTGGCGCTCGAGCAACGGCAGCGCACGCTGGATGCAGCCGATCGTGCCCAGCAGATTGACTTCGATGGTTTGCCGCCATTCCACCAGGCTGGTCTGCGCCAGCGGACGGCGCACACCGCCGATCCCTGCGTTGTTGACGAGCACGTCCAGCCGACCGTAGTGCGTCTCACACGCTTCGAACAACAGATCCAGATCCGCGTCACGGGCGATGTCGGCCGGCACCGCTCGGGCGTCGAGCTCGTCGGCGATCGCTTGCAGCGGCTCGGGTCGAAGTCCGGTCAGCAGTAGCCGGGCACCGGCCGCCGCCATGCCACGCGCGATCGCCGCGCCTATACCGGTACCCGCGCCGGTGACCAGCGCCACCTTGCCCTCCAGGACCGCGCTGCTCGATGTCTGGGCGCTCATTCGGGTTCTCCGGTTTTGTAGCCAGTCGATGTGGTTCCGCTTGCCGCGGACCCCGCGTATACAGTGTAGTCGCGATTGAAGTAGATTCCGAAGCCATCGACAGGACCCGGATGCGGCGCGATCGGGCGTCGGGTCGTTCGGGATCGAATTCACCCCAAGCTGGCGGGAACGTGTATGAACAAGATCATCTTCGAGATCGACGACGGCGTTGCGATCTTGAAACTCAACCATCCGCAGGTGCTCAACGCGGTCGGCGCCGAGATGCTCGCCGAGCTCAACGAGGTCGCGCTGATGCTCGCCGACCCTGATTCCGGTGCCCGATGTCTGCTGGTCACCGGTGTGGGCAAGGGTTTCTGCGCGGGGGCGAATCTGCAGGAGCGGCGAGGTGAGCGTCGACCCGGTGATAGTGTGCTCCGCGACCACTATCATCCGCTGCTGTTCAAGCTGCGCGATCTGGACATGCCGATCGTGACCGCGGTGAACGGCGCGGCGGCGGGGGTGGGCATGAGCTTTGCGATGCTCGGAGACATCGTCTGCGCCACCGAGGAAGCCTATTTCCTGCAGGCCTTCGCCCGCATCGGGCTGATACCCGACGGCGGTGCGACCTTCATGCTGCCGCGGATGATCGGTTGGGGGCGTGCGGTCGAGCTGTCGATGCTGGCGGAGCGTCTTCCAGCGCAGAAGGCCCACGAATGGGGTCTGGTGAATCGGCTCTACCCGGACCCGGAGGCGCTGTGGGCAGGCGCGCGTGAGATCGCCGGGCGACTCGCAAAGGGGCCGCGCTCGCTGGCGCTGATCCGCAA
>JAGRHX010001437.1 GCA_020444775.1 Gammaproteobacteria bacterium | reverse complement strand
CGAGGTCGGGGCGCGAGCCGGCGATATCGTTGCCCCGGCAGATCCCCGGCGGCTTCTGGCGTACGGCAGCGCGATCTCCGCGACGTAGCCAGCGCCCCGCGCATCACGTATCCAGGGTTTGCTTTCGGCCTCCTCGACGGCCAGCACTCGTGCGTCGGTGGCGCCCTTGAACGCCGCCTCGAGGGCGAGTGGGCTGTCGCGTCGTAGCGTCAGCGGCTCGGCATCGTCGAAGGCGAGGTGGAGTAGTGCAGGCCAACCCAGCGTGGCAGAAAGGTGTTGCCAGAGACGGAAACGGTCCGCACCGCGTGCTCGAATCAACGCACGTAGCCGCGAGCCGGTAATCAGACTACGTCGTGGCCGTAGCAAGGCACCGCCCGGCAGGCACAGGCGGGGCGTGAAGCGTGGTGTTTCCAACTCTTCGGCAACCGGCAGCTTGCTCGGCGCCTGGTGGCCTGGCCAACGCTCACCGTACCCGGTGGCCAGCAGCAGCGATCCGAGCGGGTCGGCGCCCGCCAGGTCCGCGGCGGACGGCGCCACGATCGACAGGCGGGGCGCACCATCGGCTGGCTCGAGTAGCAGCTCCCCGGCGTTCTTACCGGGGCGTAGCTGGGCGTTCACGAGATTGATTCCGCCGGGGTCTGCGCTCCATGGTGCGACGTAGCGCTGCGTGATACCCGCACCGGCCAGCGCGTCCGGATTGTGCTCGAAGGGCATGCGCAATTCGGCGAACTCGATACCGTGCCTTGCGCCGATCCGGCGGAGCTGCGTCCGAAGCCAGGCCAGCGCGCGTGTCTCACCGAGGAGGCGACCGGCAGGTGCGATGCTCTGAGCCGGTGTGTCCGACAGCCCGCGCAAGACCAGCCCGGCGCCTTCAACGAGCATCACGTGACAGCAGCCGAGTGGCGCCGGTGCGACCTCTTGTTCCAGCCCATGCGGGTCCGCCTGCAGGACTATCGTGTCCCGCGTCGCGGTCAGACAGGCTTGCAGGCGTCTGACTCTGCGTGCCAGTTCGTCGTCGATACAGTACGAGGGTTGCGGCCAGGCAGTAAGGCAGTAAGGGTCTGACCGGAATGCCTGAGCCGACTCCGTGAGGGACCGGCCATTCTCAATCTGCTGGTGAAGACGCTGTCGCTCGTGGCGACGGAGCGCGGTTGCGGGGCTTAGTTCGCCGATCCAGATTTGTTCGCCATCGTGGATCGCCCTGCGTAGCCGCGCGGCCTGCTCCCCGTCAACGCAGACTCTCCACGGCGCGACGAGGCCACAGCGTAGAGCGGGCTCGTCCAGCTGCAGTGGTGGCGCGCCCAATCGATGGGCCAAGTGACGGATCGTCGTTGCGGCGGTGCCCAGTGCCGCGGCGAGGGCGTCCGGCGGCATCGCTTCCAGGTCGTCCGAAAGCGTGTCGCAGAGCGTATGTAACGACTCGATAGTACAGTCCCAGGCCAGTCGATGTGCATCGCGGAGCAGCGCTGCCGACTGCTGCAATGCATCCCAGGGATCTTCGAAGCGCACGGGCAGATCCAGGCCGCCAAGCAGAACACCGGCATCGACCAGGCGATTGAGCAGCGCACGCAAGGTGTCCGGTCCGTCTCGGAGCGAAGCACGCACGTGCGCGGTGAGTAACGGCGCCAACCTGGATGCAAGCGCAGGCAATGACATCGGCGGTAGCTTGCGCAGCTCGGGTATGGCGATCGAAAGTATCGCCGTAGTTTCGAGCATGCAGAGGCTGAAGCAACGCCGGTTGTCGCGCCGTATGAAGGTCCAGCCGCCAGTGGTTTGGTCTCGCAGTGACGGCGTCAGCTGCCAGCAACCGATATCTCGATAGCGCGGGGTCTGGCCGAGCCACCTCAATAGTGTCTGGAAAGGCGTAAGAGCCGGGGTGAACACCGCGCGTGGCGCGGATGGTTCGACGCGGCGGTGTGCACCAAAGCGCAGTTCTGCGATTCCGGACCACAGACCGAATGGTGTGGCCCGGCCGGCCGCGCGGGCGAGATAGCGATAAAGTGTCCACTCGGCCTGGCGCAGGCGCCGATCTCGCGGACCGGCCCGTCCAGGCCCGGCCCGGGCGATGCGTCTGGCGGCACCCGGGCTGGCCAGGATGAGTGCTCTTAAAAAGCGCGGATCATCCGCGGTCAGTTGCCAAAGTCGCTGCCGCTCTTGCTCGAGCACCTCGTGATAGCGCTCGTGGTAGGCCGCGTCGTCGTCGGTCCTGGCCAGCCCGGCAAGGGCGTGATCGCCGAACGCATCAAGACAGTCGCGCGGCCAGCCCGCAACGTGCAATAACCCGCCGGCAGCGAGTTCGACGTCCACCGGGCTCATTCGTCCGGTTTCAGGTCGTTCAGATGCCGCTCGCGCGCCGCGCTCAGTCGCTGGTGGATCCGCAGCCGATCGGCCAGCGCGTCGGCCTGCTGCCGCTCGACCGCGAGCACGGCGGCGAAATCGGCCATTGCCAGTCCGAACGACTCGATCGTGAGTCCTGCTGCCGCGAGCCAGGCGTTGAATGCGGCGGGTTCGTCCAGGCCAAGCTCGTGACAAAAGGCTTCGCTTTGCGCCTGTATCTGGCCGGCGTCGGGCATGATGCCGAGTCGACACGCTTCGGCTCGCGCCAGATGCGCAAGCAGCACCTTCTTCCCGATGACTCGCTCGTTCTCGCCGGTGCGGGCCAGGACGTCGAGGTCGGCCATGTTGTCACTGGCGACTGTCCACTGATTCGCCACTGGGTCCCCCGGCGCGCGAGCCATCGCTGTCTACCACTTACAGATGATGGTACTCGTAGCGAAATCCTGTAGTCGGAAGCTCTGCAGGCTACGGATCTCGATGGTCGAGCCGGGTGCAGGCGCAGCGCCACCTTGGACCTGCTGCAGCTGTTCATCATCGAGCGGCAGCCCGCCGAGCCGGGCCTCGGCGTCAGCCTTACTGGCCCACAGTACATCGCGCACGTCGCGCTCGCCGATTTCGAAGCCATTGGCCGGGCCCAGTTCCACGGCCACGCGCACGAACGCCATTGGATCGACCAACGCATCCAGCCGCGCCCGCAGCGCCTCGTTCTCTGGCCGCAAGAGAAAGTCCTGATAGAAATCGACGAAGGCTTGTTGTGACATGATCAGGTATGCCGCTCCATTGAGATTGCACCGACGTGAACGCATCCGCTGCATGGCCAAGACCTCGCTGAAGATCGCACACGACCAATGCAGCTTTCAACTATCGAAAGGCACTCGAATCCCT
>JAGRHX010001436.1 GCA_020444775.1 Gammaproteobacteria bacterium | reverse complement strand
ACCTGGGGTGATTTCGATCGCGAGGCACAGCTGTTCGGCCTGGCAACACCCGGCGGCGTGGTCTCGCAAACGGGGGTCGGGGGCTTGACCCTGGCCGGTGGCTTCGGTTGGCTACGAGGCAGCTTCGGACTGAGTGTAGACAACGTCCTGGCCGTCGAGATGGTCACCGCGAATGGCGAGTGCGTGCGAGCGAGCTCGCAGGAGAATCCCGATCTGTTCTGGGCGGTACGAGGCGGCGGCGGAAACTTCGGCGTGGTCACCGCTTTCGAGTTCCAGCTTCACGAGATCGGGCCGACCGTGATGTTTCTTGCCGCCATGTACCGAGCAGCGGACGCGGCGCACGTCATCAAGCGCTGGCGAGACTTCATGAGCACAGGGCCCGACGAGATTGCGGGCAGCTACGTCGAGTTCTCGACCATCCCTGAAGACCCTGAGTTCCCGCGCGAGACCTGGGGAGAGAAGGTCGTCACCCTGGCAGGCGTCTGGGCGGGCCCCGTGGAGGCCGGAGAGCCCGGCGTTCTGCCGCTTCGCACATTGGCCGATCCGTTGCTGGATTTCAGTGCACCGATGGCCTACTGCGACGTGCAATCGCTGTTCGACCCGTTGTTCCCTAAAGGCGAGCTGCGTGCGTACTTCAAGTCGCTGTATCTGGATGAATTGAGCGACGCCATCATCGATGAGCTGGTGCCGCGCGCGGTCGATCGACCATCGCCGGATTCGCTGTGCTCCTTCTGGTGCATGGGTGGTGCCATGGCGCGCGTCGCTCCCGAGACGATGTCGTTCGGTGGGCGCCAGAGCGCTTACATGTTCAGCATCGATGGCATCTGGCGCGACCCTGCCGATGACGAGATCAATATCGATTGGGCACGACGCTTCTGGCGCGATGTCAGCCGCCATTCGAACGGCCAGTCCTATCTCAACTTCGCGGGCCTGGGCGAGGAAGGCGAGCCGCTCGTGCGTCGAAGCTACGGCGAGAGCAACTACGATCGACTGCGCGAGGTCAAGCGTCGTTACGATCCGCGGAACCTGTTCAGGTTCAATCTGAACATCGTTGCCTAGCGGCAAGGCGGACCGCGCGCCGCGATCCGATCAGGGATGCATCGCAAGCCAGCGAAGGCGGAACGAGGACCGTTCCTCAGACAGTGGCTCGGGATGACGTGCTCTGTCGCGGCCCGTCGATCCCCGAAAGCCACCGTCTTCGGGCCCGTTCCGAGCGCCCACTAATGCTCGATCTCCGGCGCTGCCGCAAGCTCGGCCTCCAACGCGCGTTCGACCGCCGAGCGCGGCCGCGACAGCCCGGCGAGCAGGTCATACAGCACCGGCGTCAGGAACAAGGTCAGGACCAACGCCAGGCCCAGACCGCCGATGATGACCGCGCCGATGGCGATGCGGCTCTCCGCGCCCGCGCCCGAGGCGATGACCAGCGGCACCGCGCCGAGAATGGTCGAGATGACGGTCATGACGATCGGACGCAGCCGCAGGATGGACGCCTCGATGACCGCATCGCGCACCGCCTTGCCCTCGTCGCGTAGCTGGTTGGCGAACTCGACGATGA
>JAGRHX010001435.1 GCA_020444775.1 Gammaproteobacteria bacterium | reverse complement strand
GGAGCGACATCCCCAACAACCGGATCCTGCGCTGGGACGAGGAGAGCGGCGCTGTCAGCGTGTTCCGCCGTCCGTCGAATTTCGCCAACGGTCATACCCGCGACCGGCAGGGTCGCCTGCTGAGCTGTGAGCACGGCGGCAGGCGAGTGACCCGCACCGAGTACGACGGGCGGATCAGCGTGGTCCTGGATGGCTTCGACGCCAGGCCGCTGAACTCGCCGAATGACATCGTGGTGCGCTCCGATGACTCGATCTGGTTCACCGACCCGGTATTCGGGATCCTCGGCAACTACGAGGGGTATCAGGCTGAGCCGCAGCTCTCGCAGAACGTCTATCGGGTCGATGGCAGGACTGGCGAGGCGCGGGTGGTGGCGGACGACATACTCGGTCCCAACGGTCTGTGTTTCTCGCCCGATGAGCGGATCCTATATGTGGTCGAGTCACGGGGTGTGCCGAATCGGAAGATCCTCGCCTACGATGTCGCCGATGACGGTTGCAGCATCCACAACAAGCGCGTGCTCATAGATGCCGGTGCGGGTACACCCGATGGCATGCGCTGCGACGTGGACGGCAATCTGTGGTGTGGCTGGGGCATGGGCAGCCCCGGGCTGGATGGGGTCTTCGTGTTCGCCCCCGATGGTGACCAGATAGGTCGTATCGCCTTGCCCGAGCGTTGCGCGAACGTCTGCTTCGGCGGCCTGCAGCGAAACCGTCTGTTCATGGCGGCGAGCCAGTCCCTGTATGCTCTGTATGTGAATACCCAGGGCGTGGCGGGTGGCTGAGACCATGTGGGAATCGCGCCGGTATTCGTGAGCCGGTCGCCTTTGACGGTCTGGAGGGTGAGCAACTACATGCTGGCAAAATGGATCAAGGTCCGGGTCAAGCCGGATCAGCGTGAGGCCTTTCTGGCCGCAATCGAGGTGGACGCGCTGGGTTCGGAGCGCGACGAGCCGGGCTGCTGTCGCTTCAACGTGCTGCGCGACAGCGCCGACCCGAACGTCTACTACTTCTACGAGGTCTACGAGGACGAGGCAGCGGTACAGGCGCACCGCGCAGCGCCGCATTACGCGGTCTGGAAGGCTGCCGCGCACACCCTGGACGGGCCCGTCGAGCGTATCGAATGCGAGACCGTGTTTCCGTCCGAGCCGGGCTACTGGACCGGACGGCGAAGCTGAGGTCCCCGTCGTCGAATCAGCCTTGCAGTCGCTGCATGGATTGCGCGTAGCTGGGATGCTGGCCGGCTTCCACGTCGGCCTTGCGCAGCTGATGGAAACGACTGAGTCGCTGGTTGGCATAGGCCAGTTTCTCCAGCCGATCCACGTAGGCCTCCAGCCTGGCGCCGGGTAAAGCCCACAACGCGGTGTCATCGCCCAGCTCATTGAGATAGGCGCGTGCGCCACAGCAGCCCAGACTCAGCGCCGCCCCACCGCTGTTGATCGCCTGGGGGATCACGGCGCAGGCGGGTCGGCCGAGCGCCGGTGGCGCATCCGGCTCGACCTGCTGGGTGGCCTCCGTGATTACCAGTCCCTGGCGAGCATGCGCGAACAGCAGCACCACGTCCGGCGGCATCGGCGTCTGATCCAGGGGCGCGTAGGTGACATAGCGCGGCGAGCGCTCTAGGACCGGCACGCGCGCGACGTCGTCCGGTCGTGCGTACTCCATCTCGTCGAGTACCCCCAGCACCGTTTTCAGCTCCGCGGGATAATCGGCGGGCGCGCCTGCCAGATTGTGCGTGTACACGCCTATCGCGCACAGCGCGTGGTCGCGGGCCACGGTGTGGAACGGACCGCTGGCGGCCAGCTCCCAGAACTTGCAGCCGGCCGCGACCTGGCCCTGGAACGCAGGGACGCCGTCAGGTGCGCTATCGCTGAGCACGACGGCAATCGGTGGTAGCTTCAATCCCAGCGCGCGGGTCAAGCGCTCGGCGAGCCGGACATGGTCGGTCATGGCTGATACCTCTGCTTCGAGCTGGGCCCAGTCTAACCCGGATCGCTCATCGGCTCAGGCGGTATTGAATGGGCACCACGAGCTCAATGGGCATGCTGCCGATGCCGCGTGGTGGTGGCGGGTAGGGCGCGACGCTCGCGATCAGCTCGCGTGCCGCGTCGTCGAGCAGCCCCGAGCCGGACGAGCGCTGGATCGAATGCTCGAGCAGCTTACCGTCGCGATCGATGACGAAGCGCATTGCCACCACGCCTTCGTGGTGACGGCGACGTGCCTGTAGCGGGTAGCGCTTGCTGCGGTCCAGCAGTCGGGCGATCTCACTCAGATAGCGTTCGCCGTGCGCCCGGCTCGGTGGTGGTGCTGGCGGCGGCTTCGGCGCCACACTCTGCTCGCCGCCAGGATCGGGGGCGCGCGCCTTGTCTGAGCGGTCAGCGTTGGCGGAGCTCGATAGGCTGGCCGTCACGGTATCGGCGCTTGCTGATGGATTGGCGACTGCAGCCGGTGTCGAGCGCGCGGGAAGGCTGGCCTTCGCGGCCCGCTTGCG
>JAGRHX010001434.1 GCA_020444775.1 Gammaproteobacteria bacterium | reverse complement strand
TGTCAGAGGGAACCATGCAGACAATTTCTGCAGGTCGCGTTCAATGCTACGGCGCGAAATACCGTAGCCACGGTCTTTCAGATGCACTTCCAGCTCTGCGGTGGTGATCTTGCGGGGTGCGCGCGGAACGGCGCGCAACATTTCCCATTGCCGCGCGAGCGTTTGTCCAGCGTCTTCTTTCATCAACTGTTTCCCGCGCATGGCTCCGACACATTATGTCGGATCATGGCTGCATGATCGTGATACTCGCCATGGCGGATATTGATCATGCAAGAGCTCTCGAACAGCGGGGAGCACGTCGCTCCGATCCTGAAACTGTTACGCACCCGCGATTTGAGCAGGCTCTGGCTGCTACGCCTCTTGCTGCGTCTGGGTTGGATCATTCTCCTTGAAGACCAGCACCGGCTTGAGCCGGCATGGCTTCGAAAGTGGATGCTGGAAGCATTCGGTGTCGAAACACCCAAAGCGCGTGAGGAGCTGTGCTGGGAAAAGCTTGAAGCGAGGCTTACCCTCTCGCTTGAGCAGATGGAGTCGCGCAAGCGCGTCATGCGGCTTCCTGCCGTATTGCATGCCAATCTGAAGCTGTTAAGACAACGCTTCGGCTTCTCCAACCTTGAAATCAGGCTTATTGCGCTGGCTCTGCTGTTGCAGACCGAAAATCCGCTAAGCCAGGTTGCGCGAAAAATATCATGCGGTAGCGACCCCTATCGCGATCTGGGCAGGATATTGGACTGCCCGGCTGCACGGATCGCAACTGCGCTGGATCCCTACACCAAACTGCGCCGCTCGGGCTTTGTCACCATTGGCGGAAGCGGCGACACACTGGCGGGTTACCTCAAGGTTTCGCACGGTCGTCTGCGCCGACTGACGCATCAACGCCTGAGCGATACCGACGATCTGCTGCAGTCCTTCGCTTGCCTGGCGTCTCCTCCGGAACTTGGCCCAAACGACTATCCGCATCTGACGCCAAGCTTCAATGCCGTCACGCGCCTGTTATGTACTGCGTTGCAGGAAAAACGCGCGGGCGTGAACCTTCTGCTCTACGGCGACCCGGGAACCGGCAAGACCCAGCTCTGTCGAGTTCTGGCACAGGCCGTCCGGGCACCACTCTACGATGTCAGCGTTTCGCACGACCCGATGAAGCCACTGGAACCCATGCAGCGGCTTACCAATGCTGCGACCCTGCAATTCCTGCTTGGCGGTCGTCGCGCGCTGCTGTGCTTTGACGAAACCGATGCCCTGTTCGGACTGGGAAGCTCGGGATCGGGGCCGGCAACGCATGCGGACAAGGCGAAAGCCTGGCTCAATCACCAGATGGGGATAAATGCCGTACCGACGATCTGGGTCGCCAACGACATTTCCTTCATGGATCCGGCTCTGGCGCGCCGCTTCGACCTGATCATTCGACTGGACGCACCGCCGCAGGAACAACGCCTGAGCCTGCTGAAGCGCGAATGCGCGCATCTCGGATCACCCGAGCTGCTGCAAATGCTGTCGCGCGTCGAGGAAATCACCCCGGCTCTGGTAACGCGCGCCAGCCGCACGGTCACCTGCATGAGAGCGGCATCCGACGGTCACGCCGATGCCCTGCTCGAAACGGTGCTTGACGGCGTCTTGCAGGCGCAAGGGCATCCGCCGCTTGCTCGCAGCCTTGCCATCGCCTCGAACGCCGTATTCGAGCCTGCCCTGTGCAATGCAAGCGAGAACCTTGTCGCCGTCATGCAGGGCTTGCAACGGAACAACGGTGGACGCGTCTGCCTGTACGGCCCGCCAGGTACCGGGAAGACCGCTTGGGGCCGCTGGCTCGCGGAACAACTCGGCAGGCCGCTGCTGCTGAAGAAGGTCTCCGACCTACAAAGTCCCTGGGTGGGCATGACGGAGCGCAACCTTGCAAAGGCCTTTGATCGGGCAAGCAGGGATCGTGCGGTGTTGCAAATCGACGAGCTCGACAGCTTTCTTCGTGATCGCCAACACGCGCGCCAGCCCTGGGAAATCACGGTGACAAACGAGCTCCTGACCCAACTGGAATGTTTCGAGGGCGTATTCATTGCCAGCACCAATCTGATGGACGACATTGATCGCGCCGCCCTGCGGCGCTTCGACTGGAAGATTCGCTTCGATTACCTGCGTCAGGAACAAGCGGAAGCGATGTTCCGGCGAGTGCTGGACACGCTGCAACTGACGACCAGCAGCGACGACCTTGGCCACGCGCTACCAGATCAGCTCACGCCTGGCGATTTCGCGGTGATTGCACGACGGCACCGGATGACGCCATATTCGACACAGGGTGCCGTGATCGCGGCGCTACGCAGCGAGCGCGCGCACCGTGATGCAACCAGGCAGTCCATAGGATTCATTCGATAAGCGGAGAACAGCATGTCCAATACGTCAGTACATGAAGAATTTCTCGACGCTTTCCGGCTCGCGTGGGAACAGCTCACCAGCGGCGATGGCGACCATGCTGTCAGGCAGGCTTACGAGAATGATCGATCCTGGACAGCATTTGTCCTTGGGCTAAAAGAAACGATGGATCCCTCACAGCCGTGGGACGGTCTTTTCCCGATGGTGGCAAACATACTGTTGAGCAAGCATCCGGAGACTTGGTTGATCAAGCAAATACGCCCGGAAGACTACAGTGTGGATTTGTCGTTCGTTGGCGGAGAGCCCTGCCTTGGCGAGAAGCGTGGCTGGGGCTATGCCTCACGGCAGTTTGCCTTGATTGAGCACGAAAACAATCCACGGACAGTCACCGAAGAATTCCACAAGCTGATCTTCCGGATCGCTGATATCAAGGTTCTGGCCTTCCCGGACTGGTCTGCAGATCAGTGTGCAGGTGGTTCATCCCAAGGTGAGAAAGCGCTTGATGAATTCAGCACAATTCTGAAAAGCGTCAGATCAGCAAACGAAATGGACACCGAACAGACAAGGAATATCCTGATCCTGGTAGCTCAACGTGCACGACAGGGACAGGATGCCCCGCTGCCCACATGGCGCTGGGCGTGGTCGGGGAACGAGCCGTTTGTTCTGCAGCCGTTATGCCCATCGTCCGCATGCGGCGGGCCATAAACGCGGGCGTGTTTCGCCACGGGCGGCGGGATTGACAGTTGGCGGCTCCCGGGATCACCGTACCGGCTGATTCCGTGGAGGTTCGTCCGATGTCGTTGAAACCGCTATCCGCTATTGCCTGCCTTGCCCTGCTGCTGGCCGGCTGCGCCACGACACCGGATGGCCGCCGTCAGGTGCTGCTGGTGGGCGACGACCAGCTCAACGCCATGGGCGTGGCCGCCTTCAACGAGATGAAGGCCAACGACAAGACCAGCGTGGTGCCGGCGAAGTCGG
>JAGRHX010000113.1 GCA_020444775.1 Gammaproteobacteria bacterium | reverse complement strand
CGATGTGATGATGCCCAACGTGGACGGCTTCGCGGTCTGCCAGCACATTCGTTCGATGGACAGCGAGGAGACCCTGCCGATCTTGATGCTCACCGGGCTCGACGACATCGCCTCCATCGAGCACGCCTACGCGATGGGCGCGACCGAGTTCGCTCTGAAGCCAATCAACTGGACCTTGCTGCCAAAGCGTGTGAGTTACATGCTCAAGTCGAGCAAGGCCATGCGTGAGCTACGCCTCAGCGAGGAGCGCTACGCGCTTGCCGCGAGCGCCGCCAATGACGGCCTGTGGGACTGGGACCTGAGCACCGGTGTCATCTACTACTCGCCGCGCTGGAGGGAGCTCATCGGCGACACCTCGGGTGCCTCGTCGGCCTCGCCAAAGGAATGGTTGAGCCGCGTTCATCCCAGTGATGTCACCCGGGTCCGGGCCGAGATACGCGCGCACCTGGACGCCAAGACGGACCATTTCGAGAGTCGGTTCAGAATCGCACACCGCAGGCTGGGCTATCGTTGGATGCTGAGCCGGGGACTGGCGGTTCGTGGCCGCGACGGTATCGCGACGCGTCTGGCCGGCTCCATGTCGGACATCTCTGCGCAGGTCGCGGCTCAGGAGAAGCTCGAGCACGACGCGCTGCACGATGCCCTGACGGGTCTGCCGAATCGGGTCCTGTTCCTGGACCGACTCGGCCACTGTCTGGACATACGCGGCCGTCGTCCCGAGTTCGAGTTCGTGGTGCTGTTCTTCGATCTCGATCGCTTCAAGCTGGTCAACGACAGCCTCGGCCATATCGTCGGTGACAAGTTGTTGGTCGAGGTGTCGGCGCGGGTCAAGGGCCTGCTGCGCAACAGCGACACGCTGGCGCGTCTGGGTGGCGACGAGTTCACCATCCTGCTCGAGCATGCGGATGCCCAGGAGGACCTGGATTCGCTGCTGGAGCGAATCCAGAGCGCGATCCGCGCGCCTTACCGCTTGAACGGCGAGCTGGTGCGGATCTCCACCAGCATCGGCGTGGTCCGCTCCAGTGAGCGCTACACCAAGCCCGAGGAGATGCTGCGTGACGCCGATGCGGCCATGTACAAGGCCAAGGCTCGCGGCGGCGGCTGTCACGTGCTGTTCGATCAGCATATGCACGTCGAAGCGATGAGCGCGCTGCGTCTGGAGAGCGAGTTGCGTGAGGCTCTGCAGCGCCAGGAGCTCGAGCTCGAGTACCAGCCGATCGTATCGCTCGCCGACACGACCGTGATCGGATTCGAGGCGCTACTGAGATGGCAGCATCCACGCGCCGGCCGGCTGCTGCCGGAAGCGTTCCTGCCGATCGCGATCGAATCGCACCAGATCAAGGCGATCGGTCAGTGGGTGTTGGAAGAGGCTTGCGCGCGTCTGGCCGATTGGCGCCGGCGCTGGAGCCGGGCGGCCGACTGGTTCGTGTCCATCAACATCTCGCACGAGGAGCTCGAGTACGGCGATCTGGCCACCCGCACGGAGAGCTGTCTCGGACGGTTCGAGCTGCCGCCGGCTTGCCTGCGCTTCGAGTTCACCGAATCCACATTGATCCGAAACGACGCGGTCGCCAAGGCGGTGCTGTCCAGCCTGAAGAAGCTCGGCGTTCGGCTGGCGATAGACGACTTCGGACGCGGTAACTCGTCCTTCAAGTTCCTGCACAGCTTCCAGTTCGACACGCTCAAGATCGATCGTTCCCTGGTGACCGAGCTCGCAAGCACCCCGCACTACCTGGGGCTGGTCAAGTCCATGACCCACCTGGCGAAGACCCTAGGTCTTCGGGTAAACGCCGAAGGTGCCGAGAGTGCCGACGTGACCGAGATCCTGAAGGCCTTGAAGTGTGACAGCGCCCAGGGCTTCTCGTTGGGCCTGCCCTGCAACGCCGAGCAGTTGTCGAGGCTGTTCGACGAGGACGGCCGGCTGCTGTCGCTGCAGCAGAACCGCGACGTGGGTGGTCCATGAGGCAAGCCAGTCTCGGCCGCGGACGTTTCTCGTGCGCCGTGGCGACCCACGGCCCGGAAGCGCGACGCCACGGCCCGCGACCATCGATGCAAGGGGCGTCACGCGGGTGGAACGGGTGAGCTTGGGAGTCGATATGCAGCAGGAACGCTTGCCAGAGCACAGATCCTCGGGATCGATTCGCGATGCCACGGTGCTTATCGTCGATGACGATCCGACCGCTCGGCTGGTCGTGTCGGCGGTGTTGCAGAGCGCGAAGATGCGTGTGCTGCACGCCTCGAGTGGCCACAAGGCGCTGGAGATTGCCCGTGACGAGAGCATCGACGTGGTGGTCCTGGACCTGCTGATGCCAGGTATGGACGGCTTCGCCACGACCCGGCGGCTACGGGAGCTTCCAGGCCATGCCCTGACCCCGATTGTCATCATGACTGCCCTGGAGGATACCGAGTCGGTGTCCTCGGCCTTCAGCGCGGGTGCGACCGACTTCATCACCAAGCCGCTGAACTTCGAGCTGCTGGTGCAGAGACTGCGCTACGTGTTGCGGATGAGCGAGGCGGTCAAGCAGCTGGATGAGAGTCGAAGGCGGCTGACCGATGCACAGCGGCTGGCACGCTTCGGGCTGTGGGAGTGCGAGCCGGGTGGTTCGGAGATCGTCGTCTCCGACGAGCTGCTGCAGCTTCTGGGGCTGGATGATTCGGTGTACAAGCGCTGCGGACTGGACGAGTTCATCGGACTGATTCCGAGCCAGGAACGCGAGAGCGTGCGAGAGCTGCTCGGTGACGCGTTGACCAGCCAGCGTGCCTTCAGCACCGAGCATCGGGTGGTTGACGGCCAGGGCGAGATCAGATTCGTACGTCACGAGGGGCGATTCGAGGTTCATGACGACCAGCGTTGTGCGCATCTGGTCGGTGTCGTCCAGGACATCTCCGAACTGCGCCGCAGTCAGGAGCGGCTCGCCTATATCCATCGTCACGACAGCTTGACGGGGCTCGCCAACCGGCGCTGCTTCATCGACCAGCTGAACCGCGCGATCATGAGCTGTCAGCAGCGCTCGCGGCAGGTCCTGGTGATGCTGGTGGACATCGACGACTTCAAACGCTTCAACGAATCGTTGGGGCATCGCGCTGGCGACCGGTTGTTGTGTGAGATCGCCGAGCGCCTGGGCGGAGCGATACGCGACGAGGATTTGATCCTGCGGATCGGGCCGGGTCGCTCGCGCGGCAATGGAGAGGAGGCCAACGCCCTACTGGCTCGTGGTGGTGGCGATGAGTTCCTGCTCATGCTCTCGACCTCGGAGGGCGAGAGCGTCGCCCAGCGTATCGCCGACCGCGTGCGTGTGGCGTTCGGTCAGCCATTCACCATCGGCGATGAGCGCTACCGGGTCTCGGCCAGCATCGGCGCGGCGGTGTTCCCCTTCGACGGTGAATCCGGTGAGGCGCTGCTTCGTAACGCCGAGTTCGCGTTGAATCAGGCCAAGCTCGCCGGCCCCGCCGCGCACGGTGAGTATCGAGGCCGCATCGAAGCCCGCGGCGGTGGTCGTCTGCAGGTCGAGAGCCGTCTGCTCAAGGCGCTGCGTGAGAAGCGCGTCGAGGTCCACTATCAGCCGAAGATCGACGTCCACGATGGGCTTGTCAGTGGCGTGGAGGCGCTCGTCCGCTGGACCGACGAATCCCTGGGGCATGTGCCACCGATGGAATTCGTGGCGGTTGCGGAACGTTCCGAGTTGATCTTCGAACTGGGTCGATACGTGACGGGCCGTGCGCTTGCGGACATGGCGCGGCTGTGGCGTGAGACGGGTCGCCGGCTACCGGTATCGGTGAATCTCTCGCCCAGACAGTTTCACGACCCCGAGCTGTGCGCGTTCATCGAGAACAGTGTGGCGCAGCACGGGCTGCGGGCCTCGGCGCTGGAGCTGGAGGTTACCGAGAGCGTGCTGGTCCACGACATGGAGCACAGCAGACAGGTCCTGGAACGTCTGCGACGTATGGGCCTGCATCTGGCCCTGGATGATTTCGGCACCGGTTATTCCTCGCTGAGCTATCTGCGTGAGCTGCCCTTCTCGACCATAAAACTGGACCGGAGCTTCGTCAGTCGGATCTGTGAGGACGAGCAGACCTTGGTGATAACCCGCGCGATTGTCGCGCTTGGTCATGCCTTGAACCTGACCGTGGTCGCCGAGGGCGTGGAGCTGCAGAAGCAGCTCGATCTCATCAAGCAGATGAACTGCGACCAGGTGCAGGGATGGCTGTATGCGCAGGCGATGCCCTACGACGACCTCAGGCGCTGGTTGAACGAGCGCGCAGACGGCCCGCGTGCGTCACAGGCGGTTGTCATGCGACGCCAGGACTGCGAGCGCGGTCACTTTGGCGATGGCCGTCTGGGCATCGCGGCTGATCTCGGCTAACGATGTCTGCAGGTCCGTCGATAGACACCAAACCCATCGCTGTAAGGTTCAGGTAATACCCCGGTCCTTCAAGTCGCGGATGATCATTCTCCTGCTGTTCGTCATGGCGACGACGGCGACGGCGATCATCTATTTCACCAATCGCGACGTGAAGAACGCCATGCTCGACCTGGAGGAGAACGCCTCCGAGAACGTCTTGCAGCTGGTCGAGCTGAACATCCGTGCCGGATACAACCGCTTGACCTCGGACAAGATCGACATCTTGCGTCGACTCGATGCCGATCTTCGTGCGGTCACGTCGGTGACCGCCGGTGGCTTGGGCGCCTTCGTGTCACTGTCCAATCGTGGGCTTCTGGACGCGGAGCAGGCGAAGAGCCAGGCGCTGGACTGGCTGCGGAACTTTGCCTACGACAAGGGCGAGCTGTTCATCATCGACGAGTCGGGACGGGTGCGAGGCCATCAGGCCGAATACGCGAACGGCTTCAGCTTCGAAGGCATCCGCGATCTGAAGGGGCGGACCCTGCTGTCGGCGATGCAGGCGAGCAAGCTGTCGAGTGCTGGCGACAAGGCCGTGTTCATGTTCAAGGGTGAGCAGGGCGAGGACCGCAAGCATCTGGGCTATTTCGTGCCCATACACGAATGGTCGTGGACGGTGGTCGGGGTCATCGACTTCGGTGACATCGAGGCCGAGAGTCAGAAGCAGCTCGACCGGATCGTGGCCAATCTGCGTAAGACCTTCGAGCGGATTAGCATCGTCGACAGCGGCTACGTGCTCTTGCACGACGGCAAGGGTGAGCTTCTGGTGGCGCCAGCCAGTCACGCCGAGGATGGAGAGCCGCTGCCCGCGCAGACCGAGGCGATCGGCGTCAACCTGAAGAACCTGCGTGAACGTTTCGGTGAAGGTCAGACCCAGCTGCACACCACCGATCCGCTCGGTGGCGACCAGCTGGTGCGTTCGTTCACGAGCTACTTCAAGGCCTTCGACTGGTATCTGTCGGTGGTGGTGCCAGAGGCCGAGATCCAAAAGCCCGCGGAGGCCCTGGTCGCGCGCCAGGTCGCGATCATCACTTTGGTGTTCTCGCTGAGCATCGTTGCGGTGTTCCTGCTGGTGGCACATATCGCGCATCCGCTCAACAGCCTGGCCGAGTACGCGAAGATGTTGCCGAAGAAGGACTTCACGCGTGCTTATCCACTGGCCCCGTCACTGGAGCGGATGTCCAAGCGCTACTCGGACGAGGTCGGCAGGCTGGCCGATGCCTTCGTCTTCATGGAACAGGAACTGGTCAAGACCGTGCACAACGTCATCGAGAGCACGGCGGCGAAGGAGCGTCTGGAACGAGAGGCGGCCGAAGAGGCCTCCCGCGCCAAGGGCGAGTTCCTGGCCAACATGAGCCACGAGATCAGGACACCCATACACGGCATGCTCGGCATGGCCGACCTGCTGTTGGGAACCTCTCTGGACAGCCGGCAAAAGCGCTTCGCGCGCACCATCAAGCGCTCCGGCGAATCCCTGCTGCGGATCATCAACGACGTACTCGACTTCTCGAAGATCGAGGCGTTGAAGCTGGAGCTCGAGCAGTCGGAGTTCGATGTCGGTGAGCTCACCGAGGGCGTCTGCGAACAGCTGGCCAGCGTGGCCCAGCGCAAGGGCGTGGAACTGGTCTGCAGCGTCACGGCAGACGCCTACGCCTCGGTCGAAGGTGACCCGGGACGGCTGCGTCAGGTGCTGATGAATCTGGTCGGAAATGCGATCAAGTTCACCGAGCAGGGTGAGATCATGGTGCTGGTGGAACTCGTCGAGTCGCACCCGGAGCAGACCGTGCTGCGCTTCTCGGTGAGTGACACCGGCATTGGTATGTCGCGTGAGCAGCTGTCGGTGATCTTCGACGCCTTCGCCCAGGCGGACGGCTCCACCACGCGGAAGTTTGGCGGCACCGGTCTGGGCCTTGCGATTTCCAAGCGTCTGGTCGAGCTGATGGGTGGGGCGCTCGAGGTCGACAGCGAGTCTGGCAAGGGATCCACATTCACCTTCACCGCCTGCTTCACCGCCTATCGAGTCCACGAGCGGGCGGGCGGCGCGCGGGCCCTGGACACGATCCGCGCGCTGGTCGTGGATGAGCGGCCCTCCAGTCGGGCGGCGATATCCGAGAAGCTCGACATGCTCGGTGTAGACCACTGCGGCGTGGACAACGCCGCCGAGGCCGTCGGCCGACTGCGGCTCGGCG
Source organism: Gammaproteobacteria bacterium (assembly GCA_020444775.1). The sequence continues at coordinate 2,116 of JAGRHX010000113.1, read as the reverse complement.
TGGAGCGCGGCCAGGCCTTCGATGTGGTGATGATCGATGCCAACCTGGCCGGTGACGAGGGCTTGGAGCTGGCGCAGATCATTCGTCGCGATCCGCTGTTGGCAGGGGTGCGCGTGGTGCTGTTTGCGCCGATGAGCGGCGCCGAGGCCATCGAGAGCCTGGAAAGCAATCTGGGCGCGATGTGTTTGACCAAGCCAGTGCGACGCGCGTCACTGGTCGGCATGTTGCAAGGTGATGATAACGACGAATCCGTCGACAACAAGAGTCGGGACGATACGGCGACGATGCTGCGCTACTCGGCCGCGCGCGTGCTGGTGGCGGAGGACAACTTCGTCAACCAGGAGCTGACGCTGGAGACGCTGCGCATGCTGGGTATCGAGGCGATGCTGGCGGAGAACGGTCGCGAGGCGCTTTCCCTGATAGAGGGCCATGAGTTCGACCTGGTTCTCATGGACTGCCAGATGCCCGAACTGGACGGATACCAGACGACGCGCACGTTGCGTGAGCGGGAGACGGGCACCGAGCGCCATCTGCCAGTGATCGCCCTGACCGCGAACGCGATGCGAGGCGATCGCGAGCGCTGCGAATCGGCGGGCATGGATGACTATCTCAGCAAGCCGTTCTCGGTCGAGCAGCTGCGTCAGGTGTTGGATCGATGGTTGGCGGCAGGTGGCACCGTGCCAAGGAATGTGAATCTGGGCCGGGATCCGGCAGTGGTCGAAGATGCGACCTTGTACGCCAGGGAGCCGATGCAGGAGGTCGAGGTGGAGGTCGAGGACGGGGACAGCGGCATCGACGGCGTGTCTCCGGAAGACATCTATATCGACCCGAAGCTGTTGGATCGGATTCGCAACATCGACGTCGAGGGTGGCGAGTCGGTCTTGAAGAAGGTGGTGAACATCTTCGAGCAGACCGCGCCGGAGCTGGTGATGCAAGCCCAGGAGGCGCTCGCGGTCGGCGGCGGTGCGGACGCGCAGCGCGCCATGCACAGCCTGAAATCGAATGCGGCCAGTCTGGGCGCTGCGCGCCTGGCCGAGCTTTGCAAGGTGGCCGAGCACGGCTTCCGGGACGGCAATCTCGACGGACTGGAGATCGTCCTGCACGAGATCGAGGGACTGTTGCCGCACGTGATCCGTCGGTTGCAGCAAGAGTGTCTGGAGGCCGCGTGAGGCGCCCGACTGATTCATGGAAGCGTCGATGCGCGTTCCCCTATTGACCTTTCGCCGGTGGAGTGTTGCGAAATGAAAGCGGTTCCGTTTGTCAAGTACACGTCGTTCGGTAACAACTTCGTGATCCTTGACGAGCTCGGTGGCGAGTTGCTCAGCGAGGAGGAGAAGTCCCAGTTCGCGCATCAAGCCACCAACACCTGTTTCGGGATTGGCTGCGACAATCTGCTGGTCGTGCAGCGAAGCGATCGCTCGACCCTGGAGCGTATCGCCGCGGGTCATCCGCACTGGAGCAGTCGGCCGAGCAGTCGCCAGGCCGACGTCATCTTCAGGATGTTCGAGCCCGACGGCAGCGAGGCGCTGAGCTGTGGCAACGGCCTTATGAGCATCGCGCGCTTCCTGCGCGATGAGCATGGCGTGCGCAACGCGCGAATCATGACCGAGGTGCCGCTGGCGAACCCGAGCATCGTCCGCATCGGCACCGATAACCATGATGCCGGGTGGGTCGATCTGGGCGCGGCCCGATGCGTCCCGGAGTCCGTCTGTCAGGTCAAGGCCGAGAGCATGGTCGACCAGGTGGTGGCGCAGCTGCCGAGCCTGGATGTCACGGTGCGCGAACACGACCTGAAACCGTATACCGACGCGTTGTCATTGAAGGTGTCCGGCTATCTGGTGTTCACCGGCGAACCGCACGTGGTCATCTTTCCTCACCGCAGTTTCGGGCTGAAGACGCTGGCGCAAGCGATCTTCGGTGGCACCGAAGGGCCGGTGCGGCGGCGACTCTCGGTCGGCTCCTGGCTGGTGCGCCGGATCAGCAGCTATTTCAACCAGGAGTGCTCTGCCTGGTTCCCACACGGCATCAACGTCAATTTCGCTCAGGTCATCGATCGCAACGTGGTCGAGTATCGCTGCTATGAGCGTGGCATCTACCGCGAGACGCTGGCCTGTGG
>JAGRHX010000112.1 GCA_020444775.1 Gammaproteobacteria bacterium | reverse complement strand
GGCGACGAGTGGCAGCGCTTCGCCAACTTGCGCCTGTGCTATGCGTTCATGTTCGCCTATCCGGGCAAGAAGCTGCTGTTCATGGGTGACGAGTTCGGACAGGGGCGGGAGTGGAATCACAACGCGGCGCTGGATTGGGACCTGCTCGAGCGTGAGCTGCACCAGGGTGTCGCAACGCTGGTCGGGGACGTCAACCATCTGTATCGGTCGCTGCCCGCGCTGCATCGACTGGACAACGAGCCTGCCGGCTTCGAGTGGATTGACTGCGACGACCGCGACAACAGCGTGATCGCCTTCACGCGACGCGCCGCCGACGCCGCGGAGGTCGTGGTGGTCTGCAATTTCACCCCGGTGGTGCGTCATGGCTACCGGATTGGCATGCCACGTGCTGGTAGATATGCGGAGTGTCTGAACAGCGATGCGCGCCAGTACGCGGGTCGTGGTATCGGCAACCTGGGCGCGGTGCAGACCGAGCCGGTGTCCTGCCACGGTCATGCGCAGAGCGTCGAGCTGAGCCTGCCTCCGCTGGGGGCGCTATGGTTCGTTCACGAGCCCCAGGATGAGCGCTGACCTGTCCGCGCTCATCCTGAGAACCCTTGCACACATGCAACTGATGTAGCGTGTCCGCGATCGCCCCGCACCCTGGGTGGCACGACCATGCGCTTCTCGGGCTTCGAACTGCCTTTGATACCTGGAGATGGCTTCGAGATGGCTTCACCCTTGACCGAATCGCCCTGCAACAATGTGCTCGGCCGTGACGCGCAGAGCATCGAGCAGGATTTTCATCGCTATTTTCGCTATACGCTGGGACGCGACGATTACCACGTGTCGTGGCAGTACCATTATCAGGCGCTGGCGCTGGCGGTGCGTGACCGGCTGATGGACTGCTGGAGCCGTAGTCGCCGCGAATACTCGGCGCGTGGCCGGCGCAAGGTCTGCTATCTGTCCTTGGAGTTTTTGCTCGGTCGCGGCTTGCGTAACGCCCTGCTGAATCTGGACATGGAGCAGAGCTGCGACCAGGCGCTGGCGCGACACGATCTGTCGCTGGCCGAGCTTGAGGACCACGAGCCCGACGCGGGTCTGGGCAACGGCGGTCTGGGTCGGCTCGCCGCCTGCTTCCTGGACAGCTGCGCGACGCTCGGATTGCCGGTGGTCGGTTACGGAATCCGTTACCAGTACGGCATGTTCCGTCAGCGTATCGTCGACGGTGAGCAGCAGGAGGAGCCCGACCACTGGCTGCGTGACGGCCATCCCTGGGAGCTGGAGCGACCCGAGCGCACGCAGCGCATCTCTTTCGGCGGTCGCACCGAACAGTTCAAGGACGAGCGGGGGCATCTGCGGGTGCGCTGGGTCGATACCCACGACGTGCTGGCGGTGCCTTATGACGTGCCGATTCCCGGTTATCGAAACGACCGGGTCAACACCTTGCGGCTGTGGAGCTCGGCCGCGACCGACGAGTTCGATCTCGACGAGTTCAACTCGGGCAGCTATCCGGAATCGGTGGCGGCCAAGAACGACGCCGAGAAGATCACCATGGTGCTGTATCCGAACGATGCCAGCGAGTGCGGTAAGGAGTTGCGCCTGCAGCAGCAGTACTTCCTCGCGTCAGCCAGTCTCAAGGACTGTCTGCTCGACTGGTGTGCGCATCACGGTGACGATTTCACCCATTTTGCCGACCAGCACTGTTTCCAGCTCAACGATACGCACCCCAGCCTGGCCGTGGCGGAGCTGATGCGGCTGCTGGTGGACGAGCATCATCTCGGTTGGGAGCAGGCCTGGGACATCACCCAGCGGACCATGGCCTACACCAATCACACGCTATTGCCAGAGGCGCTGGAGCGCTGGCCGGTGCGGCTGTTCGAACGTCTGCTGCCGAGACTGCTCGAGGTGATCTACGAGATCAACGCGCGTTTCCTCGACCAGGTCCGCTATCACTGGCCTGGTGACAACGAGCGGCTGGCGGCGATGTCCATCATCGAGGAGGGACCGGAACGCATGGTGCGCATGGCGCATCTGGCCGTGGTCGGCAGCTTCTCGGTCAATGGCGTGGCCCGACTGCACTCGACGCTGCTCGAGCGTGGCCTGTTCAGGCATTTCCATGAGCTGTGGCCGGAACGTTTCAACAACAAGACCAACGGGGTCACCCAGCGACGCTGGCTGGCGGCCTGCAACCCCGGTCTGCGCACGTTGCTGGACCAGACCATCGGCGCGGGCTGGCAGACCGATCTGGACGCCTTGGAAGCGCTGCAGGCGCATGCCGACAGCCCCGAGCTGCAGCTGCGCTGGCAGGAGGTGAAGCTCGACAACAAGCGCCGTCTGGCCGAGCTGGTCGAGCGTGAATGTGGCGTACGTTTCGATGCACGGGCGATGTTCGACGTGCAGGTCAAGCGGATCCACGAATACAAGCGTCAGCTGCTCAACGCCTTGCACGTGGTGCATCTGTACTGCCGTATAAAGCGGGGCGACACAGCCGACTGGACGCCACGTTGCGTGCTCATCGGTGGCAAGGCGGCTCCGGGTTATCTGATGGCCAAGCGCATCATCCGCTTCATCAACGACGTGGCTCACGTGGTGAACGCCGATCCGGACACCCAGGGTCTGCTGCAGGTCGCTTTCCTGCCCAACTACCGGGTCTCCTCGATGGAGGTGATAACACCGGCTGCGGATCTCTCCCAGCAGATTTCCACCGCCGGCAAGGAGGCGTCCGGCACTGGCAACATGAAGCTGATGATGAACGGCGCGGTCACCATCGGCACCCTGGATGGGGCCAACATCGAGATCCGTGAGGCGGTGGGCGAAGAGAACTTCTTCCTGTTCGGACTCGATGCCGAGGACGTGGAGCGGGCCCGGTTGGACTATCAACCGCGCCAGATCATCGCGGCGGACAAGGATCTGCACGAGGTGGTTCGACTGATCAGGAGCCACCATTTCTGCGCCTGGCAGCCCGGTCGTCACGATAGCTTGATCGACGCCATCCTCAGTCCCAACGACCCATGGATGGTGGCGGGTGATTTCGCCGACTATGTGCGCGCGCAGCGCGAGGCCGCCACCGCCTATGCGGACCGGCCGCGCTGGATTCGGATGAGCATGCTCAACACGGCGAGCTCGGGTCGCTTCAGCACCGATCGGACGATGCGCGATTACAACCGTGACATCTGGCGTCTGACGCCGTCGCCGGGTCCGTGCATGCCGGCGAGCGTCTGAGCGTCCAGGTGACTACGCGGGTACGAATGGAGCCGGGCTCGGCCTATCCACTGGGTGCGAGCTACGATGGCCGTGGCATCAACTTCGCGTTGTTCTCCGCGCATGCCGAGCGGGTCGAGCTGTGTGTGTTCGATACCAGCGGATCGCGTGAGCTGCACCGGCTGCGTCTGCCCGAGTACAGCAACGAGGTCTGGCACGGCTATCTGCCGGACTTCGGTCCCGGCACGGTCTATGGCTATCGCGTGTTTGGCCCCTACAAACCGCGCAGCGGGCATCGCTTCAATCATCACAAGCTGCTGCTGGACCCCTACGCGCGATGTCTGGTCGGCCGTTTTCGCTGGAGTGGGACCCATTATGCGTACCGCTTGAACGATCCGCGTGGGGATATGAGCTTCGATGAGCGTGACAACGCTCAGGACATGTACAAGGCGATGGTGGTGGAGGCCACGCAAGCCGCGGAGGCGCCAGGTGGCATTGGCGACCGTCCACGGCATGCCTGGCGTGATTCGTTCATCTACGAAGCGCACGTGCGCGGTCTGACGCGTCGGCATCCGGATATCCCTGAAGGTCTGCGCGGCACCATCGGCGCGCTTGCGCAGCCGGCGGTCATCACGCATCTGCAGCGCCTCGGCGCAACCGCGATCGAGCTGCTACCCGTGCACGCCTTCATCGATGAGCATTTCCTGATTCGCAGGGGGCTGCGCAACTATTGGGGCTACAACAGCATCGGGTTCTTCGCGCCCATGCCACGCTATCTGGCGAGCAGCGTGCCGGGACCTGCGCAGCTGGACGAGCTCAAAGGCGCGGTGCGAGCTCTGCACGAGGCCGGTCTGGAAGTGATCCTGGACGTGGTCTACAACCATACCGCCGAGGGTAACGAGCTCGGGCCCAGCTTCAGCTTCAAGGGCATCGACAATCGCAGCTACTACCATCTCAGTCCGAACAACCCGCGTTTCTACGAGAATCACACCGGCTGCGGTAACGCCCTGAACCTGGCCCATCCGCGGGTTGCCGCCCTGGTCATGGACAGCCTGCGCTATTGGGCCGGTGAGATCGGTGTCGACGGCTTCCGTTTCGATCTGGCGAGCACCCTGGCCCGTGAGTCATCGGGTTTCGATGCGGGCGCTGCCTTTCTGGACATGCTCGCCCAGGACCCCTTGCTGGCGCGCTGCAAGCTGATCGCGGAGCCCTGGGACATCGGTCCGGGTGGATACCAGCTTGGTGGCTTCCCGGCCGGCTGGGCCGAGTGGAACGACCAGTTCAGGGATACCGTGCGGCGTTTCTGGCGTGGGGACGAGGGCCAGCTGCCGGTGTTGGCGCGACGTCTGCACGGCTCCAGCGATCTGTTCGAGCATCACGGCCGTCGGCCGCATGCGAGTCTCAATTTCGTCACCAGCCACGACGGCTTCACCTTGCAAGACCAGGTCAGCTATCTGGAGAAGCACAACGAAGCCAATGGCGAGCAGAATCAGGACGGCCACCCGGCGAACTTCAGCCAGAACTTCGGCGTCGAGGGCCTGAGCGACGATCCGCGAGTTGCCCGCGCGCGACGCCAGCAGCGGCGCAACCTGCTGGCCACGCTGCTGCTGGCCGAGGGTACGCCGATGCTGCTGGCCGGAGACGAGATGGGACGAACCCAACTGGGTAACAACAACGCCTACTGCCAGGACAACGAGATCGCCTGGCTGGACTGGTCGGCGCGCGATGGGGTTGCCGACCTGAGTGAGTTCATCGGTACCCTGGCCCGTATTCGACGCGAGTCACCGGTGTTGCGTCGAGACCGTTTCGTGCATGGCGCGTTCAGCTGCGCGCAGACCGGATTCGCGGATATCGCCTGGTATGGACCGGACGGGCGATTGATGAGCGATGCGCGCTGGACCGATCCGGGTAATCGCTGCCTGGGCATGCTGCGCACCGGTGATTGCACCGAGCTCGCGCCGGAGGCGCTGGACCGACTGGAGAACGGTAACGGTCGTCTGGTCGAGCCGGCCGCGCAGGTCGGTCAGAGCGGCGAGCTCGCCGATGCGATCCTGCTGATCGTGAATGCCGGGGCAAGCGAGGTGGACTTTCAGTTGCCCGCGCCGCCAGCTTGCGCTGAGGCGCCGGTCGAGTGGCGGTTGCTGCTCTCCACCGCCGAAGATGGCGATGTTTCGTCCACCGACCCGGCGCACGCGCCGGCCGAGGCTCACGCTGGGTGCAGACCACAGACAAGGCGCGCGCCCGTTGCCCGCGCAACGGTTCTCGATGCAAGGCAGCCGCTACGGGTGCCGGCCTTGGCCTTGTTGGTGGTGGAGCTCGTCCGATGAGCGCGGCGGGCGGTGGCGTGGCGGCGGATCTGGAGCAATTGCGCCAGGGTGTGGACGGCGAGGCCCTGCAGGCACTGTGCAAGCGTCATGGGGTGCACGACGGCTTTCATGACATCTGGGGTCAGTACCATCCGGCCAGCGATACACTCAAGCGGGCGCTGCTCGGGGTCCTGCTCGGGTCGGCGCGTGAAAGCGGTACCCAGGTTACCGAATCACAGGGCAGCGCGCCGTTGAGCCTGTCGCGGCCGGCGGTTGTCGCGGCCGCGCATGGCCCCGTGCGGGTCGACCTGATCGTCGCGGCTCATGCGGGTCCGGACCTGAGCTGGTCGGTGCTGCTCGAATCCGGCGAGCGGCGACACGGCCGGCTGCTGCGTAGGGCCGAAGGCGAGGGCTGGCAGGTGGAGGGGGATGGCCTGCGTCTGGCCGAGCATGGACAGACGGCAGGGTGCGATCTGCTGACGCTGGAGATCGACCTCGACCTGCCACCTGGATATCACAGCCTCGGCGTGTTGGACTCGCACGCGGTCGGTGCCGACAGTGCTCACCCCTTTGCCGTGCACGCCGAGCTCATCTGCACCCCCGAACGCTGCCAGGCGGTGCCTCGGGTGCCACGCGAGCAGGGCGGCGAGCGACGGCTGTGGGGGGTCAGCGTGCAGCTCTATGGACTGCGATCGGCGCGCAATTGGGGCATCGGCGACTTCGGCGATCTGCGTGTCGCGATCGAGCAGGCGGCGCGTCTGGGCGCGGATTCGCTGGGTCTGAATCCTCTGCACGCCATCCAGACCCTGGAACCGGGACTGGGCAGCCCGTACAGCCCGGCAAGTCGCCAGTTCCTGAACGTTCTGTACCTCGATGTCGAGGCGATACCCGAGTTCGGTCAGAGCGAGGACGCGCAACGCCTGGTCGAGTCCAGCGAGTTTCGCAACCGATTGCAGGCGCTGCGGGAGCGGACCCTGGTCGATTACGACGAGGTGGCGCGTCTGAAGCTGCGCGTGCTGGCGCCGTTGTACGAAGCATTCAGGCAGCAGCACCTGGATATCGGCACTGAACGCGCCGACGCCTTCAGGCGCTTTCAGCGCAGCCAAGGCCGCGCGCTGCGACAGCATGCCCTGTTCGAAGCCTTGCAGGGTGAGCTCGGCGGCATGCACAGCGATGCACTGGGTGAGGTACCTACGTCGGGTCGTATCTGCGGCTGGCCGGTCTGGCCTGAGGCCTATCGTGATCCGGAATCCGAGCACACGCGTCGGTTCGAGCAGACTCAGCCGGCCCGCATCGAGTACTACGAGTACCTGCAATGGTGCGCCCATCAGCAGCTGCTGGAGGCCCAACAGCTTGCCCGCAGCTCGGGGATGCGCCTCGGGCTGTATCTGGATCTGGCGTTGGGCAACGACACCGGTGGGCCGGAGGTGTGGGCCGGCCAGCGCAGCTTCGCACTGGGCGCAAGCGTCGGCGCGCCGCCGGATGACCTGAGTCCCGCGGGTCAGGACTGGGGCATCGCGGTGTACAACCCGAGCTGTTTTGCCCGCGATGGCTACGCCCCCTTCATTCGAGTGCTACGCGCGCAGATGGCGGTGGCCGGCGCGGTACGTATCGATCATGTCATGGGGCTGATGCGTCAGTACTGGATCGTGCAGACCGAGCAGGGCAAGCAAGGTGGTTATGTCAGCTTCCCGTTCGAGGATCTGCTCGGCATCGTGGCGCTCGAGAGCGAGCGCAATCGCTGCGTGGTGATCGGTGAGGATCTGGGCACCGTGCCGGACGAGGTCCGGACCCGGCTTTCGGCGCGTGGCGTGCTCTCCTACCGGGTGCTCTATTTCGAGAAGCACTGGCACGAGGGCGGTGCCTTCAAGACGCCGGGGGAGTATCCCGAGCAGGCGCTCGCGGTCGCCACCACCCATGACCTGCCGACCCTGCGTGGCTTCTGGCTGGGCCGGGATCTGGACGCAAGGGCGGCGATCGGTGACGGCGCCGGTGGTTTCCCCGATGCGGCCATACGCGACCGTCTGTACGCCGAGCGTGACGCCGATCGGCATCGCCTTCATGCCATGCTCAGTGAGCAGGGTCTGGCGCCCGGTGACGCGGCGTTCAGCCATGGCGGGCGGCCGCCGGCGATGCTGAGCGAGGCGGTGCATCGTTTCCTCGCGCGTACGCCGTGTGCGTTGACCATGGTGCAGATGGAGGACGTGCTCGGTCAGGAGGAGCAGACCAACCTGCCCGGGACCACCGACGAGCACGCGAACTGGTGCCGGAAGCTGTCACTGCCGTTGGAGCAGTGGCCGGGCCATGCGCCCCTTGAGGCGCTATCGGCGATGATGCAGAGCGAACGCTGAGTGCGAACTGCCGTCGGCGAACGGCTGGAACCGCTTCGAAGTCCCGTGTTCCTCCATGCCCCGAGATTTTCTGGCATCCGTGGGGGTCAATCGACGCGGTCGTCGACGCTCAGCAGGTGTTGGTACAACGCCCGGTATTGTTGCGCGCTGTGCTGCCAGCTGAAGTCACGGCTCATGCCAGCCCGCTGCAGCGCGCGCCATTGCGTGCGGTCGGGGAACAGATCGAGGGCCCTGCACAGGGCTTCGCTGAGGCTGACCGGGTCCGGCCGCTCGAAGACGAAGCCGGTGGCCGTGCCGGCTGCGAGCGTGTCCGGATTGGCATCGACCACGGTGTCGGCGAGGCCACCGGTCCGATGCACCAGGGGTGGCGTGCCGTAGCGCATGCTGTACATCTGATTCAGGCCGCACGGCTCGAAGCGCGATGGCATCAAGAACAAATCGGCGCCGGCCTCCATCTGGTGGGCGAGCTGCTCGTCGTAGCGGCGTATGAAGCGAAACCGTTCTGGCGCCATCGCCTGCAGCCCGGACAGCCCGCGTTCGATGGCCGCTTCGCCGGTGCCCAGCACGATGAGCTGCAGCTCGCGGCCCTCCAGCATACCGAGCGCGGGGATCAGCAGATCGAGCCCTTTCTGGGTGGTCAGACGGCTGACCACCACCGCCAGTGGGCAGCCCGGCCTGTGATCGAGTCCGACCGCCTGCAGCAACGCGAGCTTGTTGTCCAGCTTGGCATCCAGACTCTCACCATCGAACGGACGGGTCAGCGCCGGGTCAGTGGCGGGATTCCACAGTTCGTCATCGATACCGTTCAGGATCCCGACCAGTCGGTCGGCGCGTGCGCTGAGCAGGCCATCCAGACCGTGTCCCGAGCTCGGCTGCTGGATCTCCCGTGCATAGCTGGGGCTGACCGTGGTCAGCCAGTCGGCGTAGAACAGCCCGGCCTTGAGGAATCCGACCCGACCGTGGAACTCATAGCCGTGCATGTCGAAGCCGGTCGTGGGCAAGGCCAGGGAATCGCTGACCGCGGGCTCGAACAGCCCCGCGTAGGCGAGGTTGTGGATGGTGAACACGCTCCGGGCGACGGCCTGTGGGTCGGCGGGCGCTGCGGCCGGGATTCCGGTCAACGGTCGCTGCGAGCCGGGGGCGAGCTTCAGATAGGCCGGCGCCAGGCCGGTCTGCCAGTCGTTGCA
>JAGRHX010001433.1 GCA_020444775.1 Gammaproteobacteria bacterium | reverse complement strand
TTCTGCAGCATTCGCTGCACCGCCACGAGATGCTCAGGTTCGTTGTGGCACATGCCCTGGAAGGTCACGCACAGGTCGAGGAAATCCTCGCGATTGACGACCTCCAGCTCCTGACGTGTGTCGTTCAAGCTGCTCTGGGTTCGGGTCACGGACACGCGTAAGGCGGCAATCTCGCCCTGCACGGCGACGCGTTGCCGCTTCAGGGTGGTCAGTCGCGACTTGGAGATCAGCTGCTCGTCCACCAGGGCGGCAATCTCGGCGATCTCCTCGTCCAACAGCCGGACCTGGGTAGCATTGGTTTGAATCTGGGCTTCCAGCGCCGACCGCTCGAGGGTCAGCCCCTCGCTTCGGGTGGTCAGTCGGCGGCGTAGACCCTGCATGCGTCGGCGGTGGCTGTCAAAAACCGCTTTCTGGGTCTTTATGACCTCGCGCGCGAAACCCGGGTCGATACGTTTCTCCAGCGTCGCGCCGTGATCGAGCGCAAGCACCGCGTCGGCCAAGGCGGGTATCGTCGCAGTGGGCCGATGCGCCGTGTCAGGGTGCGGCGATGCGGCGATCGATGGGATCGCGTGGCCGGCCAGACCGGCAACCCGTACGTTCGCACGGCCCATGTGTCTCGGCGGCGACGAGCCGAGGCTAACCCTGCGCAGCATGGAAGCCGGCTCGATATCGGCGTCAGCCGGTCGTGGCGAACCTTCAAACGTTGCAGGTATCGAGGCTGGATGCCAGGACAGCCGTAACGGCAGAGCGGCTCGAGCTCGGCCCATGCCCGCGTAGTCGGGCACGATCGACAGCTCCTTGCCGGGGACCCTACTCGCCACATTCAGCGTCCGGTCCAGGATCAGACGGGTTCTCGCCAACTGCAGCGGCACCTGTGCCGCGCCGCCGGGACGTTCGCCGCGCACCGCCCGTCCGGCTGCCTGCAGGTCGGCATGCGAATCCAGGGTCGAGGGCACGGGGTAATCGAACTCTCCAGCCTCGCTCTCGGTCGCTCGCAGCCGCGCGAGTCGCACCCGCAGCTCGAATTCGCGGCGCTCGAGGATGCGGTGCTCCGCGGCGATGGCGGCGCCATCGAGCATGATCAGCGGGTCCCCCGCCTGAACCAGATCGCCTTCTTGAACCAGCACCTTGGCCACCGGACCGCCTTCGGGGTGCTGGACGGCCTTGTTCTCGCCGGTCTGCACCACGAAGCCCGATGCGGTCACGGCCCCGGTGATGCGGACCAGGGTGGCGGCCAGCACGCCGAGCACTACGAACAGCAGGCAAGCCAGAAGCCCGTAGCGCTCGAATCTACGGCGGCGTCGATTGAAGCTCGATTCCGTTGCATGAAGGGGCGAGGAATTCCGACCCGGCGTGTGGTCCTCACGCATTGGCGGCCTGCCTGGTCGCGTTGTTGATCTGTTCCTGCAAGGCCTTCAGCACGTCGTCACGCGGCCCGAAATTGACCATCTGTCCGTTGTGCAGGATCAGCAGCTTGTTCACAAAGGCCAGCACGTTCTGGCGATGCGCGATCACGACCGTGATGCAGCCAGCCTTGCTCAGCTCTGCCATTGCCTGGCCGAGTGCACGGTCGCCTTCAGCGTCCAGGTTGGAGTTCGGCTCGTCCAGCACCAGCAGGAACGGACTGCCGAACAGGGCTCGGGCCAGTGCGACACGCTGACGCTGGCCAGCGGACAGCGCCGCGCCGCCCTCGCCGAGCACGGTGTTGTAGCCGTCCTCCAGAGCCAGAACCATCTGATGAGTGCCCGCCAGCTGGCTCGCCCGCAGCACGGCTTCGAAGTCCGCGTCCGGGTCGAAGCGCGCAATGTTCTGCGCGATGCTGCCGTTGAACAGCTCGATGTCCTGGGGGAGAAAGCCGATGTGGCGACCGAGGGCGTCACGCGGCCATTGTCCGAGCTCGGCACCATCCAGACAGATCTTGCCCAGCAGTGCTGGCCAGGCGCCCGCCAGCGCGCGCCCCAAGGTGGATTTCCCCGAACCACTGGGCCCCATCACGCCGAGCACGTCGCCGGCCTGCAGCTTGAAGCCGATCTGGGTGACGATGGGGGAGCGGTGGCCCGGCGCGGCAACGCTCAGGCCGCTGACCTCGAGACTTGCGTTGGGCCGTGGCAGGACCTGCTTCTCGCTGTCCTGGTCCTGCTCGTGCCGCCAGGTGCCGATGTTGGTCCAGCTATCTCGGGCGCGCGCCAGACCTGTGAAATTGCCGAGGATCTGCTCCAACGGTGCCAGCGCCCGTGCGAACACGATCGAGCCGGCAATCATCGAGCCGGGGGTCAGCTCGCCACGAATGGTGAAGTAGGCGCCCACCGCGAGGATGCCGGACTGAATCGCGAGGCGCAGTGTCTTGGTGCTGACCGAGAAGCTCGAATTGATGGCAATGGCCTGCACGCCGGTGGTCCGCGAGGCGTGGTCGGACTCCCGCCATTGTCGGCTCATCGTCGCAATCATGCCGTTGCCACGTAGCGCGTCGGCATTGCGGCGCGCGCTCATGGCCTGGCGTCGCGCGACGTTGGCGTGCGCCGCGGCCTCCTTGATGCGGGCTCGCGAGATCCGCTCGTTGGCGATGGCCAGCGCCGACAGCAGCAGGGCGGCGACCGTGGCGACGGCGCCGAGCACCGGGTGCAGGGCGAACACGAACAGCAGGAAGATCGGTGCCCAGGGCAGGTCGAAGATGGCGGTGAAGGTCGGCGAGACCAGAAAGCTGCGGAGCGTCGCCACATCGTCGAGGGCGCTCGCCTTCTCCGCGGTGGGCGGCTGCTCACAAGCGCTCAGCACCGACACCTGATAGGCCTTGTGGGCGAGTCGCTCGGTCATGGTCTCGCCGTTGGAGGTCACCACCTGGGTGCGGATGAACTCGAGAACGCCGAAGAACAGGTACAGCAGGACCACGATCAGCAGCAGCCCGATCAGCGTCGCGACGTTGGCGCTGGCCAGGACCCGATCGTAGATCTGCAGCATGAAGATCGGCCCGGTCAGATAGAGCAGATTGATCAGCAGCGAGAAGAGCGCCACGACCCACAACCAC
>JAGRHX010000111.1 GCA_020444775.1 Gammaproteobacteria bacterium | reverse complement strand
CGCGCGCGCTCGGCCCTGCTGTCGCTGCAACCAACAACCACCGGCAGCGCCACGGCCATTGCCCTCATCTATCCGGAGCTCGAAGGACGGCTGAACGGCCATGCCGTGCGCGCCCCGGTGCTCAACGCGAGTCTCACCGACTGCGTGTTCGAGCTGCGGCGCACGACCAGCGTGACCGAGGTGAACGCGCTGTTCGCGGCCGCCGCGCGTGGACCTCTGGCCGGCATCCTGGGCTTCGAGACACGCCCGCTGGTCTCCGCGGACTACTGCAACGATACGCGTTCGGCGATCGTCGATGGCCCTTCGACCCTGGTCACCGACGGCACGATGCTGAAGGTCTACGCCTGGTATGACAACGAGATCGGCTATGTCTGCCGGATGGTGGACCTGGCCAGATTGGTCGCGGACCGGGAGCCATGATGAACGACTCGGTTCGAAACTATCTGATCGTCACCGCGTCTTATTGGGGCTTCACGCTCACCGACGGCGCGCTGCGGATGCTGGTGCTGTTCCACTTCTTCACGCTCGGCTACTCGCCCTTCACCCTGGCCTTCTTGTTCCTGCTCTACGAGTTCGCCGGTATCCTCGCCAATCTGTGTGGCGGCTGGCTCGCGGTGCGCTTTGGTATTCCGCGCATGCTCGCGACGGGCCAGATCCTGCAGATCCTCGGTCTGCTCATGCTGACCTTGCTCGAACCGCACTGGGGTGCCGTGATGTCGGTGGCCTGGGTGGTGCTCGCGCAAGGTGTCGCGGGTCTTGCCAAGGACTTCACCAAGACCGCCTCGAAGTCGGCGATCAAGGCGACCGCCGACCAGAGCAGCGGTCAGCTGTTCCGCTGGGTTGCCTGGTTCACCGGCTCGAAGAATGCCATGAAAGGCATCGGCTTCTTCATCGGTGGGCTGCTGCTCGACGCGTTCGGCTTTGGCGCCGCGCTGTGGTCCCTGGCGGTGCTGATCGCGTTGATCCTGGTCGCCGGCATCGTTCTGTTGCCGCGCGAGCTCGGCAAGGCCAGCGCTTCGAAGTCGATACGCGAGCTGTTCTCCAAGTCACGTGGCGTCAATCTGCTGGCACTCGCGCGGATCTTCCTGTTCGGCGCGCGTGACGTGTGGTTCGTGGTCGGTCTGCCGGTGTTCCTCTACTCGGCCGGCTGGAGCTTCGTCCAGGCCGGTGGCTTCCTCGCCGCGTGGACCATCGCTTATGGCGGGATCCAGGCAGTCGCGCCGAGGGTGATCAGGCGCAGCGAGGACGGGCTCAGCAGCGAGGTGCCGGCGGCACGCGGATGGTCGCTGGTGCTGGTCTGCATCCCGCTGCTGCTGGCCATCGCGCTCGCGCTGCCCGGCCTGCCCCGTGCCGACCTGCTGGTGGTGGTGGCGTTGACGCTGTTCGGCCTTCCCTTCGCGGTGAACTCGTCTCTGCACTCCTATCTGATCCTGGCCTATGCGGGATCGAAGAAGGTGGCCGAGGACGTGGGCTTCTACTACGCCGCGAACGCGGCCGGACGCCTCATCGGCATCGTTCTGTCGGGGCTGCTGTATCAGCTCGGCGGGCTGATCGCCTGTCTGCTCGGCTCTGCGGTGATGCTTGCCGGATGCTGGCTGATTACCCTGCTGTTGCCGGGCTCGGCTGAACGGTCGTCCTCCGGCCTTGATCATCGGCCCCGGCATTCGACGACCTGAAGCAGGCGCAGGCGCGTGGCGTCCGCGTGTTGGACGCGCGGATGCGTGTTCAATCCATCGACAACCGCATCCGCGCGATGGCGATCCCGCGCTCCCCGGCAACCGAGTAGAGCAGAAACAGGTCGTCACCGTCCGCGTAGACGGCGGGATCGCGAAGCTCACGGACTGGCGTGGGCGCGAGTCCCCTGACCGACGGCCGCAGGGGTAGATTTGCCCCTTCGTAGTCGCGCTCGGGCTCGAGGACGACCGTAGGGGAGCTGTTTTGCCAGCGCCACCAGTCACGCGAGAGATCGATCTCACTGAGCAGGATCCGTTCCGGCACGTCGCTCACCTGCGTGTAGAACACGAGCAGGGTGTCGCCGCGCACCAGCAGGGCGGCATGCCGCATCTCGGGGTCGAACAGGGTCGGTCCACGCTCGAAGCGGCTGAGCCCGTCGCGTGAACGATAGAAGTGCCCGGGCATCGCAATCGAATAGTACCAATCGCGGTGGCGCACGGTACGCATATAGGGAGCGCCGAGGCATTCGTCGCGCGTCTCGAAGTGGATGCCGTCGACGGATGTTGCGACCCGGGTGAACTGCGGTGCCTTCTCCCCGGTGGGCTTGTCCGCGCCGTGGAAGTAAAGGTGAATGCGGCCTGCCTCGTGGTCGACGATCGCATCCGGCGAGGCGATGTGGCCGGCGAAGAGGCTTTGCTCGATGGGCAAGACGCCGGGCTCATGGATCGCCCACGGCCCGGTCGGATCGTTCGCGTAGGCGAGCCGGATATACCGCCCGTCATGATGCCCGAAGTACAGATAGTATCGACCGAGCGGTCGCGGGACCCACCGCGGAACCTTGATGAGAGCAGGTCCGTTCACGTTGTCGCCCATTCTCGAATCCATGTCTGGCCTGATGATCGGGCCGTCGCCCAATCGCTCGATTTCGATCCGCATGGCATCACCTCGGTGTCGTCGGCCCGGCGATCTGGTCCGCGAGGTCGATGGTGACCGGACAGTGCGCCGCAGGCAACGACTCCTGTCTGTCGCATGACCCGTCACTGGCATTGAGGCATACGCAGACGGTCGGTAGCTGTGGCATCCTCACCAACCTGCTGCCCGATCGGCTCTAGGTGAGCGCGAAGGGTCTCGGGCAAGCGATCACGTCGAGACCGACTTGGTGAACATCAATCGAGGAGCATCGACCGGTGAAGCTCTATTCATCGAAGACCAGTCCCTATGGTCGCATCGCTCGAATCGTCCGGCTCGAGAAGCGGCTCGAGGATCGCATCACCTTCGAGCCGGTGCAGACGCGCGGCGCCGAGAACCCCTACTACGAGGTCAATCCGTCCGGCCGGGTGCCGGCGCTGGTGCTCGATGATGGCACGCTGCTGGAGGACTCGTCACTCGTCTGCTGGTACATGGACAACCTGGACGGCGCGCCGACCCTGCACCCACCGCAAGGCATGGCGGGACTCGAGCACCGGCGGGTCGAGGCCATGGCACGCAGCATGCTCGACGGCGTCAGCCTCTGGGCGCGTGAATATCTCTATCGCGATGCGCAGATCCGCTCACCGACCATCATCGCGCACGAACAGGCGCGCGCATTGCGTCTGGCCGATGTCTTCGAGCGGGAGGTGCGGGGCAATGTACTGTCCGGTCCGCTCAACATGGCTCAGATCACGCTCGCCTGCGTCCTGCACGGTCGCGCCAACGACAGCCCCCAGGGTTTTCGTTGGCGGGACGGACGTGCCAATCTCTGCGCTTGGGTCGAACGCATTAGCGCCTATCCCTCCGTGGTGGAGACCTTGCCTCCGCCACGCGGCTAGCCGGCATATGGCGGGCGCCGGAAGATCGCCCGGCGACTTTGACAGCGAGCCGAGCGAGGGCTGAACATGCTTGGCAGGCTGGCCGATTGGAGTAAGCCATGATCGCAACGCTTGAACAGTGGTATGGCGTCCACACGCTCTTCGTGCGCTATGCGAGTGCCCTGGACGAAGGTGATGTCGAGGGGATCGTTGCGTGCTTCACCGAGGATGCCAGCCTGGAGAGTCCCGTGATCGGGGTCTTCACCGGCGCCGTTGAGGTGCGCCGTTTCGCCGAGCGGATGGCCTCGCTCAAGCATGACAAGGGCGTGCAGCTTCGGCACCTGCTGACCAATCTCAGCGTGCAGATGCAAGATGATCGAGCGCACGCGCACTGCTATCTGCTGCCGTGTCTCACCCGCGCGGGCAAGAGCCGGCTTTTACCGCCGAGTCAGTACGAATGCTGGTTGCGCAGCGGCCCCGAGGGTTGGCTGTTCGAGCGCCGGATCGTACGTGCCGATCACGCCTATGATCTCGACGAGATGTAGAGATTTGAGCCCGACACGGCCTTCGGGCCGCAAGACCGTCAGGACATGCTCCGCCACGACCTGGACGGATGCCATCGAAGCCGAATGATCCCCGTGAGCCATCTACATGACGACGACCCGAGCAAGCACGCCGTCCGCGCCACCCTCCGATGCCTGTGATGCACCGAGTCAGCCCGAGTGGCTGAGTGAGCTGCAAGCGCGACGCGCGAGCGCGCTGGAGATGGGCGGCACGCGATACATCGACAAGCAGCATGCCGCCGGACACATGACGGTACGCGAGCGCATCGCCTGCCTGCTCGATGAGGACAGTTTCGAAGAGTACGCGCCGCTGGTTCGAAGTGAGCTTGCCGAGATGCGCGATCGCACACCGGCCGACGGCAAGGTCACGGGGCTCGGCCGCATCGACGGCCGCGCGGTGTGCGTGCACGGTGATGATGCCACGGTCCTGGCCGGCTCCGGTGGCAAGCTCGGTATGCAGAAGGTCAAGCGCAGCGCCGCCTATGCCATCGAGCACGGCTACCCGATCGTCAATCTCGGAGATGCCGGTGGCGTGCGCATGCCCGACAACATGGGCAGCGCCAACATGATGGGCATGGCCGACTTCAACCATGGTCCACCACGCAATCGCAGGGTTCCGTATGTCGCGACCATCATGGGGCAATGCTATGGCGACCCGTCGTGGTCAGCGGCGCGTGCCGATGTGGTGATCATGGTCAAGGGTGGCTCGATGGCGGTGTCGGGTCCGAAGGTCCTGGAAGGCGCGACCGGCGAGCGGGTCAGCGCCGAAGCGCTCGGTGGTTGGGAGCTGCATGCACGTACCACCGGTCAGGTCGACCTGTTCGCCGAGGACGACGCGCATTGCCTCGAGCTCGTCCGCCAGGTGCTGAGCTTCTTGCCGTCGAATGCCGAAGAGCTACCGCCGGTGGTGCCGACCGACGATCCCCCGGACCGGCGCGAGGAATCGCTGTTGACGCTGGTGCCGCGTTCGGCGCGACAGGCCTTCGACATGCACCGGCTGCTCAAGCGCATCGTCGATGACGGCGTGCTGCTGGAGCTCAAGCCCTTGTTCGACCCCAGTCTGATCACCGCGCTGGCCCGCATCGAGGGTCACACGGTCGGGCTCCTGGCGAGCAACTCGATGAGCAACGCGGGCGCGATGGGCTCGGGCGCGTGTGAGAAAGCGACCAGCTTCATCTGCCTGTGCGACTCCTTCCACATTCCGATCATCGGCTTCCACGACTCGCCGGGATTCTTTGTCAGCCAGGCGGCCGAGACGCGCAAGATGCCGCTCAAGGTCATGACCTTCATCGATGCCTGGCATCAGAGCACGGTGCCCCGGATCGGGCTCATCGTGCGCAAATCGTACGGCTTCTCACATCGGCATCTTGTCGGTGGACAGATGAGCGCCGACCACCTCATGGCCTGGCCCACCGCCGACGTGAGCTTCATGGCCCCCGAGGGCGCCGTGGAGGTCGTCTATGGGCGACGGATCCGCGAGTCTGCCGATCCCGAGCGCGAACGGGCCATGTATCTTGATGAGATCAACCGCAAGAACGCGCCCTGGGAGGCCGCCGAGCGCCATCTCATCGATGACATCATCGACCCACGTGAGACACGCCACGCGCTCGTCAAGGCGCTGCGTCGTGCCCGAGGTCCGAGCGGGCGCGCGGTGCGTAGCGCGCGGCATCTGGCCAACTGGCCGACCGGGTTCTGATTGTGCGTTCGGTCGGTCAGCCATTCG
>JAGRHX010001432.1 GCA_020444775.1 Gammaproteobacteria bacterium | reverse complement strand
GGGCGCGCGCCGGTGCCGCCGTTGTGGAAGATGCTCAAGGCAAACGGCGTCGCGTTCGCCGCCGCGCTCTGCCCGGTGATGCCATGACCGCCGTACAGGACCGGATTCCACAAACAGGAGGTGCCCTCGGCGGGCACCGTGTCCGGCAGCACCTGATGCAGACAGCCGAGCACGACGTCGGGCAGCATCTGCCCGACCGAGTGACGGGCACCCACCGCGCACGGAAACGGCGCGTTGAGGATGCAGCCGGGAGGCGCGGTGACACGCACCGGCGCCAGCGACCCGGCATTGTTCGGCACGCTGCCGCCTATCACGCAGCGCACCCCGAAGGAGGCATAGGCCTGGGTGTAGGTCAGCGGCACGTTGATACCGAAGCTGGACACCGACGAGGTACCCTCGAAATCCACGTCGATGCCGGTCTGGGAGATGGTCACCGCCACCACCAGGTCCAGATCGCTGTCGTAACCGTCCACCCGCATGCTGTTGCGATAGGTCCCCGCCGGCAGCTTGCCGATCTCGGCCAGCATCGCCTGACGTGACTTGCCGATCACATGGGCCGCGACCTCGTCCAGATCGCTGAGCCCGAACTCGCGCATCGCTTCGACCAGACGCTTCGATCCGAGATCGTTGCAGGCCGCGAGTGAGTACAGATCCCCCTCGACCTGCACCGGCTCACGCACGTTGGCGCGCACCAGCTCGAGCAGCGATTCGTTCATCACACCGGCAGTCGCCAACGGCATGATCGGCACGCGTACACCTTCCTCGTAGACCTGACGGCCGTCCGGGCCGAAACCCAGACCGCCGACGTCGACGACGTGACTGGTGGCCGCGAACAGCGCGACCACGCGCTCACCCAAGAAGGTCGGGCTGACCACCGTGAAATCGTGTAGATGACCGGTGCCCATCCACGGATCGTTGGTGATGTAGATGTCGCCCGGGCGCATGCCATCGACCGGAAATCGTTCCAGGAAGAAGCCTACCGAAGCCGCCATCGCGTTGACGTGCCCCGGCGTGCCGGTGACCGCCTGTGCAAGCATACGGCCGCGCAGGTCGAAGACCCCCGCGGACAGATCGCCTGCCTCGCGCACGGTGTTGCTGAACGCGGTGCGGATGAGCGTCTGCGCCTGTTCCTCGACGATCGCGATCAGCCGGTTCCAGATGACCTGCATGCGTAGCTGGTCGAGCGGAGCCTGATTGCCGGTATTGCTCATGGGTCTCACTCCCCTGGCTTGCGTTCCATGACGATATAACCACGCGCATCCACACGCGCATCGAAGGGACGACTGACGAAGGTCGTGGTCTGTGGCTCGACAATCAGTGCCGGACCGCTCAGACGACTGCCCGGCGCGAGCGTCTCGCGGGCATAAACCGGCATCGACCGCATCTGCACCGCGGCCGGATCGAAGACCTCGCGGTGCTCACGGGCCTCGGCCGCGCCGGGCTCGGGGACGGGTAGGGTCTCAACCGGTGGTCTGGGGGTGCTCAGCGTCACCACCCAGGTCAAGGCCTCGATGGCGGCCCCCGGGATTGCCCGCGTGTACAGCGCCGCGTAGGCGGCCTCGAAGTCCGCGCGCAGTCGCTCCCGGTCATGGTCATCGAGGCGTCGAGCCGGCAGCGTCACCGAGATCTCGTGCCCCTGCCCCGAATAGCGCATGAAGACCGTGCGCCCCTCCACCGCGCTCCCGGGCTCGGTGGCCAAAGCGACCACCTCGCGAGCCTGCGTGCTCATCTCCTCGAGCAGCGTATTCACCACATGCAGGTCGATCTGATCCAGTCGCACGTAGTGACTGCGAACCACCTCGTAGGAGACCGGCGCGCGCAGGAAGCCGATG
>JAGRHX010000110.1 GCA_020444775.1 Gammaproteobacteria bacterium | reverse complement strand
CTTGTCGGACTCTGCCGCACCCGAGTGACTCCGACTCAACCCCGCAAGCGCGACATCAGCGTCACCCCATCCATCTCCTCCATCTCGAGCACCGACTCACAGATCCGATCCGCGGCGGCCGGGGAGACCGCGCGGCGGGCATTGGCCTTGAACTTCTCCACGATCTCGGCATCGCTCACCGCGCGTTCAGGTGCGCCGCGGTTGATGCGCTCGCGGTGCAGATACTCGCGCCCGTCGTCGGTCGTGACGATGAGCGCACCTGAGTAGTAGCGTGGAAAGTCCGCGTCAGGGTCGACCTCGCACACGACCTTGTTCGCGAGCGCCAGGATCTCGGCATCGTTCAACACCTCGGGCGCGAGCTCGGCGAGCCCGAAGCGGCCGCGCAGCAGACAGGCGGCGACGATGTACTGGGTGGAGAACTTCGCGTCGTAGTCGCTGCCCGGGCGTATCTTCGCGGCGGCGGGCTCGGCGATGACCGGGATGGTCTGCGCCGGAATCAAGGCGCGCACGCGTGTGATGGATGCCGGGTCGATTCGATGCTGTTTGCGCAGCTCCAGCGCCGCGTCGGCGACGCCGTGGGTGAAGTGGCAGGTAGGAAATGGCTTGACCGCGGACTCGGTGGCCGTCCAGCGTTCGCCCAGCCCCTCGGTGATGGCCGAGAGGTCCAGCGACTCGGCGTCGTCACACAGGTTACGGTACAGCCCGAAGCGGCCCTCGTAGGGCAGCGTGGGGGCGATGAAGCCGCCCTTGGCGAGCGCGGCGGCGGTGATCCCTGCTGCCGCGCCCCAGCCGGGATGCAGGCGCTTGTTCCAGGCACCGTCATCGACGAACTGTTGACTGGCCATCGCGGTCGAGCCGGCGATCCCTTGCGCGGTTCGAATGCCGGCCACGTCCAGACCGAGCAGCCGCGCGGCGACGACCGCCGATGAGAAATGACCGACGATGCCGGTCGCGTGCAGACCGCGATGATGAAAGCCGAAGTTTGCAGCCGCGCCGAGACGAATCGCGACCTCCATGCCGATGAGATACGCGGTGAGCAGCTCGCGTCCCGAGCAGCCCTGCTTCTCCGCGATCACCAGCGCGCACGGCAGTGAGACCGCGGTCGCGTGCACCACCGCTTGCATGTGGGTGTCGTCGAAATCCAGGCCATGCACCAGCGCGCCGTTCATGATCGCGGCATCGCGTATGGTCAAGCGCGCGGCCAGACCGATGATGCTGCTCTGCCCGCTCTCACCGAGCGTCTGTAGACCGGCAAGGAAACTCGCCGCGTAGGGCTCTCGCGATGCCGCGAGCGCGATGCCGCAGGCATCGAGGATGAGGTGCCTGGCGCGTTCACGCACGGCGCTCGGGATGGCGTCGTAGCGCAGGGTGTGGGCGAACTCGGCGATCGTCGTCGAGATGCCGGCTTGCACCCGGGGTGCATCGGCGCTCTCGGCTTGCAGGGGCTTACTCATCCGTGCGCCCTCAGTTGGAGGCGCGGACGAAGGCCGCCGCGCTCTCGCCGGCGAGCTTGCCGAACACCGTGCCCGCCATCAGCCCGGAGCCGCCCGGGTAGTTCTCGAAGAACAGCCCGCCCACCAGCTCACCGGCGGCGAACAGCCCCGGGATCGAGCGATCCGACAGGTCCTGCACCTCGCCCCGCTCGTTGATACGCAAACCGCCGAAGGTGAAGGAGATCCCGGTGGTGGTCACGTAGGCCTCGAACGGCGGCTCGTCGATCGGCAGCGCCCAGTTGGTCTTGTCGATGGCAAGGCCCTTGGTGGTCACACCGTCGAGGATCGCGGGATTGAACTTGCCGGGCTGGCAGGCCGCGTTGAACTCATCGACGGTCTGGCACAGCGCCTCGGGGCTTACCTCGAGCGCCGCCGCCAGCGCCTCGATGGAGTCGGCGGTGTGCTTGGTCACCTGACGGATGCGGTACTCGTCGCGTAGCAGCGGGATGGTCTTCTGATCGAAGATCTGGATGGCGGTGCGGAACGGCTGGCTCATGATCTCGCGGCCGAACTTCACATAGGTGTGGTTGCGCACGTCCTCGCCCTCGTCGACGAAGCGCTCGCCACGCAGATTGACCATGATGCCCCACGGATAGGAGTGCTTCTGGAAGTTGTCGAGCACCGCGCGATCGCCATATGGCGGGGCGGAGATGTCCCAGCCCACCGAATGGCAGCCGGACCAGTTGCCGTAGGGCCGCGCGCCGATCTCCAGCGCCATTCGAATGCCGTCGCCCATGTTGTGTCGGGTGCCACGCACCCGGCACAGGTCCCAGCCGGGACCCAGATAGCGAACGCGCATCTCGGGATTGGACTCGAAACCACCGCAGGCGAGCACCACGGCGCGTGTCTCGATGGTCTCGTAGCCATCCGGGCCGCGCACTACGATCGCCTCGAGAGTGCGATCCTGATTCTGGATGAGCTGTGTGGCGCCGCACGAGTAGCGGATCTCACAGCCGATGCGGGCGGCCTCGGCCAGCTCCATCTCGACCAGACCGGCGCCGCCGCCGACCGCCTCGATGTTCACACCGCCATAGAAATGATGCTTGCCGTCGACCAGGAACGATTGCCGTCCGAACATCGGTACGAACCGGACCCGATGCCCGCGCAGCCAGACCATCGCCGGGCGCGAGCCGTCGATCAGCCGCCAGGCCATCTCCTCATCCGACTGGTGGTGGGTGACCTTCATCAGCGCCTGGTAGAACACGTCGCGGTCGTGCACGGGCAGGACGATCTGATCGCGTTCGGCGGGCGAGAGATCGGTCAGCACGTCGTTCGCTACGTCGTCGATACCCGTATGACAGAAGCGAAAGCCGCCAGCGGTGAAGAACGAGTTGCCACCCTTCTCCTCCTCGGACGCCTTCTCCAGCACCAGCACCCGGGCACCGTTCTCACGCGCGGCGATGGCGGCTGACAAGGCGGCGTTGCCGGCCCCGACCACGACGACGTCATAGTTGTTCATGGCTTGTTCCCCTTTGGTTTCGACGCGGCGGTCACGACAAACAGTCGTGATCGGGCAAGGGTGCTTGACCTGCAAGCAGCCGCACGGCCACCGCCTGTGGTGTGGTTCGGTGGTGCTCGATGGCATCGAGCAGCGTATCGAGCATCGCTGCGTCCAGCGCGGTGAACCGGGCCCGAGCAAGCTCGAGTACCTGGGCCTCGAGACGAGCCCGCAGCCGCTCGCGTGGATCGACATCCGTGTGTGCATCATTGCCGTGGCGATCGATGGCATCGGCGAGCTCGACGATCCCGGCGCCGCTGATCGCGACGCTGACCAGCACCGGCACCTGAGCACCGAGCGCCTCGCGCAATGCCCGCTGCGTGGCGGCAGGATCGAGCTGGTCGGCCTTGTTGACCACCACGATGTCGGCGATCTCCAGGATCCCGGCCTTCAGCGCCTGCAGCTCATCGCCCATGCCCGGTGCGCACACCACTACGCTGGTGGTCGCGACCTCGGCGAGCTGGATCTCGGACTGCCCGGTGCCGACCGTTTCGAGCACGATGCTGTCAAAGCGTGCGGCGCGTAGGGCATCGACCAGGCGCTGCGCCGCACGCACCAGGCCGCCGAGGTGACCGCGTGTAGCCAGTGAACGGATGTAGATGCCCGTATCGCCTGAGTGACGCAGCATCCGCGCGCGATCGCCGAGCAGGGCGCCGCCGCTGCGCGCGCTGGATGGGTCGACCGCGAGCACGCCGACGCTGCGTCCACGGGTGCGCAGCTCGCGTAGATAGGCATCGATGAGGGTGGATTTGCCGACCCCGGGAGCGCCGGTGAAGCCGACCACCGGGCAAGGCCGGGCGAGCTCGGCGACGGTCGACTCGATCGCGCCGGCACGTGCAGAGTCTTCTTCGAGAACGCTCAACACACGGGCCAGCACGCGCCGCTCGCCGGCCACCAGACGCCTTCGCCAATCCTCGGGCAGAGGCCGCGGATCGCCAGCGTCGGCGCGCGGCGCGGTGCTCACCGTCCAAGCACTGTGTGGACGAATTCGACGATGCTGTCGAGTCGTGCCCCGGGTGTGAAGATCTCGCGCACGCCCAGGGACTTCAGATGTTCGAAGTCGGCGCGTGGAATGACGCCGCCAACCAGCAGCGGAATGTCGTCGGCGCCCTCGCTCTGGAGCGCCTGTACCATGTCCTCGACCAGACTGTTGTGTGCGCCGGAGAGGATGCTCGCGCAGATGATGTCGACGTCCTCCTGCACGGCGGCGCTCGCAATCATCTGTGGTGTGACACGAAGACCGGTGTAGATGACCTCCATGCCGGCATCTCTCAGTGCCTGGGCGAGCACCTTGGCGCCGCGGTCGTGCCCATCGAGCCCGGGCTTCGCGACGAGCACGCGGATGGGAACGGCCATGCCCGCTGCTGGCGTGCTCATGCCAGTGCTCCCGCTTGCGCGCGATGCTCGCCGAAGACCTCGGTCAGCGTCGCGCAGATCTCACCGATGGTGGCGTAGGCCTTGACCGCGTCGAGCATCGGGTACATCAGGTTGGTCTCGCCGCGCGCCTCGTCGCGCAGGGTGTCCAGTGTCGCCTCGACGCGCGTGTTGTCGCGCTCGGCGCGCAGCCGCTTCAGCTGACGGATCTGCGTCTCGACCACCGCGGCGGACGGTCGATGTAGCTCGATGTCCTGGGTAGCGGCATCCTCGAATCGATTCAGGCCGACCACGACCTGCTCACCGCGCTCGATCTGGCATTGCTGCTGATAGGCCGATGCCGCGATCTCGGCCTGCACGCGGCCCGCCTCGATGGCGCGCAGCATGCCGCCCTCGGCCTCGATGCGTTCGATCGCAAGACGCACCTCGGTCTCGATCTCGTCGGTGAGCGCTTCGACGTAGTGTGAGCCGCCGAGCGGATCGATCACCTCACCGACACCGCTCTCGTAGGCAAGCACCTGCTGAGTACGCAAAGCCAGCAGCGCGGCGTGCTCCGAGGGCAGCGCCAGGGCCTCGTCGAAGGCCGCGGTGTGGAACGACTGCACACCACCCAGAATGCCCGCGAGGGCTTGCAGGGCGACCCGGACGATATTGTTCTCCGGTTGCTGCGCGGTGAGGGTGCTGGCCGCCGAACCGGCACCGGTCCGCCACATCCAGGAGGCCGGATCCTGCGCGCCGAAGCGCTCGCGCAGCAGCTTCGCCCACAGACGTCGCGCGGCGCGGAACTTGGCCGCCTCGGGGAATATCTCCGTCGAGGCGGTGAAGTTGAAGGCGAGACGCTTTGCGAAATCGTCGATCGCAAGTCCGCGCTCCAGGCAGGCCTCGATATAGGTGATGGCATTGGCGAGCGCGAACGCGACCTCCTGCACACGCGTCGCGCCGGCCTCGCGGATGTGATAACCGCAGATGTTGATGAAGTTCCAGCGCGGCAGATGACGGCTGCAGTATTCGATCAGATCCACGCCCAGACGTAGCGACGGCCGCGGCGGGAAGATGTAGGTGCCGCGCGCAATGTACTCCTTGAGGATGTCATTCTGCGTGGTCCCGCTCACCTGCTCCGGGCGCAGCCCTTCCTGCTCGGCGACCACCAGGTACATGGCGAGTGCCACCGACGCGGCGGCGTTCATCGTCAGCGAGGGGCTGGCGCGCTCCAGCGGCAGGCCGCGAAAGATGGTCTCCATGTCCGCCAGCGAGTCGACCGCGACGCCGACCACGCCGACCTCGCCGCGCGCCAGCGGATCATCGGAGTCGAGCCCTATCTGGGTGGGGAGATCGAAGGCGACCAGCAGACCGCCCTGACCCTGGTCGAGCAGGTAGCGGAAACGCTCGTGGGTCTCGGCGGCCGAGCCGAAGCCGGCGTACTGACGCATCGTCCACAGCCGGCCGGTGTACATGGACGGATGGATGCCGCGTGTGTACGGATACTCTCCGGGGAATCCGATCTCGCTCAGATAGTCACGCCCGGTATCGTCACACGGCGTGTAGAGCGGCGGTCGCGGCGAATCGACGGATGGCTCGTTGGATGGGCTCGATGCGGCCACGGGTGGAGTGGTTGCCTGCCGCGCGCCGCGCGCCAGTGCCGGCCGCAAACGATTCCGATCCCAATCGTCGAACGCATCACGCAGCTTGCTCGTGCGCTTGTGCATAGCCCTGCCCTCTGGCGATTGCCATGACACCGACGGTCGCGCGTGGCAGGTCCCGGCGGCCAGGTTTGCCGACCCACCTTTTGACCCACCCTCGACGCGCTGACCCGACGGCATGCGCAGTCGCTGTCCGATCGAAGGGCGTGTCCTGATGCCCGCGCTCTTGCCAAGGCTAGGTAGGCGCTGTTTACTCGTCAAATGCATGATTTGCAGCCGATATATGCATAAGCTCGATAACAACCGCATCGATCTGAACCTGCTGCGTGTGCTCCACGTGCTCATCGAGGAGCGCAACGTGTCGCGTGCGGCGGCGCGGCTACATCTTTCGCAGTCGGCGACCAGTCATGCGCTGGCCCGGCTGCGCAGCCATTTCGACGATCCGCTGCTCTCGCGAACCCCGCGTGGCATGCAGCTCACCTCGCGCGCCGAGGCCCTGGCGCCGTCGGTCGCACGCATTCTGCAAGAGGTCGCGGTGCTGGCCGACATCGGCGCGCAGCGATCCTTCTCGCCAGCCGACGCGCGCGGACGGGTGCGGATGGCGGTCATGCCGACGGTGGCCATCGCGCTGCTGCCGCCCTTGATGAGCAGACTGGCAAGCAGTGCGCCGCATCTGCGTATCGAGCTGAGTCATTGGACGGTGGCGAGTCCCGCCGATCTGGTGGCCGGGCGTATCGATCTGGCCGTCGGACCACGCGTCACCGAGCGTGAAGGTCGGCTGCGTATCGAGCCGCTACTGACCGATACCTGGGTGTGCGTGGTGCGTCGCGGTCATCCAGCGATCGAGCGTGGATTGACCCAGGCTGAGTACGAGTCCTGGCCACATGTGCGTCTTGACTCGGC
>JAGRHX010001431.1 GCA_020444775.1 Gammaproteobacteria bacterium | reverse complement strand
GCACGCAGCTCAAGTCTCGGTGGTTGCCGTCGACCCGGTCGTCGGTCGTGTCGGTCTGGGCGATGCGCCGTGCGCCGACATCTGTCATCACCTGGCGCGTCACGGCGTCACCGCGGAAGCGCAGATTGCCGTCTCCGGAGATCGCAGCGAGGCCGAGGCGCTACTCGCCTGGGCGACCGGGCAGGACGCCGATCTGCTCGTGCTCGGTGGCTACGGCCACTCGCGTCTGCGTGAGCTGGTGCTCGGCGGGGTGACGCGTCACGTTCTCGAGAACACCGCGGTGCCGGTGCTCTTCTCACATTGATTCCACCTTGCAGCCGTCTCCCGGGCTGGGTGAGCCGGCATGCATCGTGTGGTCCGGGCGTGCCTGCAGCACGTCCACCGCCAGTCGACCATCGCAGCGACGTTCGCCGACTCAGGTCACAGGCGTCGCGCTGACGCCAGCGTTCGCGCGTCGCCAACCTGCGTCAGGTATTTCAGGTATTGAGGCCGGTCTGCACTCGCCAGTGTCTGAGCAGGCGCCGGGTCTGCGTGCCGGGATTAGTACTGGGGATTCGCACTGGAGATGCTTGCTGGTGATGCGCCCTGGAGACGCGACCTGGAGACGCGACCTGGGGGGATGCGTGCACGAGACAACCGACAGACGAGGAGGGGAAGCGGTGACCGAACTGACGCCCGATACCATTCAGCGCCTCGAGGGCTTGTTGCGCGAGCAGGAACGCGCGCTGAGCGCGGAGCTCGAGAAACAGCATTCCGAATCGGCCGAGGCCAAGGCGGCGGAACGCGAGGTGCACGATCGCGGCGAGGAATCGGTGGCCGATTCGCAGAGCAGCCTGCTGCGCGCGATGGGTAAGCACTACCATATCGAGCTCGCCGAGGTGCGGGCCGCGCTGAATAGGATTGCGTCCGGCACCTACGGCTGGTGTGTTGCCTGCGGTGAGCCCATCGAGGTCAATCGGCTGAGTGCGTATCCGAGTGCAGCCCGTTGCATTCGCTGTCAATCCTCCCAGGAATCGGCACAGGGTTGATCGGCGCCCGGCTCGGACAGTCGGTTCTCATCGAGCCGTCGGGTCCTCTTCGCGCGCGCGACGCAACAGCACGTAGACGGCGCCCGTACCGCCGTCCCGAGGTGTCGTGCTGCAAAAGGCTACGATCTCCTCGCGTGCCCGTAGCCAGCGCACAAGGTGGGATTTGATGACCGGCACACCGCCGGAGCCAAAGCCCTTGCCGTGGACGATACGTACGACCCGTAGATTGGCGTAGCGGCATTCGCGCAAGAACAGGGCGAAGGCCACGCGCGCCTGCTCGACCGTCATGCCATGCAGATCGATGTCGATCTGGGGGCGTAGTCGACCGCGCTTGAGCGACTGGAGCAGCTTTCGTTGCAGACCGGGTCTGCTCCACTCCAGATGCTCGGGGGGTGGCGCATCCAGCGCGGGCACATCCGCCAGTCCACGGTCGTCCACCGGCGTGCCCCGCGTCCTTGCCCGCAGCAAGGGGTCCGGAGCCGGCCGCGGTCTTCGCGGTGGATGATGGACCTTGTCGGAATGGAGCCGGCGGACGCCGCGCATCGCGGCTTCGAAGGCGTTCCTGTCAATCTGCTCGCGCGTCTGGTGATGGGCCTCCTGATCGGTTTCGACGGAACGCTTCTTGCTCATTGGTTCTGGATTTCCGATTGCCTCTTCTGATCACGTCTTCTGATCGGAGACCATGATCAGGGCAGGCGATCGGGCAATCTTCTGGAGAATTGATCTCCGCATCCTCGGGTCGGACGCCGGGCTCCGACATCGAGGATGGGACTACGACGCCGCGGGCTCGCGCGCCCGCGTGCCTTCAGGCCGCGCGGGCGCCTGGCTGTTCGAGGCGGGTGGCTGCCTGACCCGGGAGCGGGCCGCACGCCGCGCGCCACGCCAGCTGCCCAGCCTCGCGCTCACCACCGGTACGCGCAGCACCAGCAACAGCGCGAGGATGGCAGTGTAGACCAGCGGTTCCCGCAGGTCTGCCTTGACCAGCCAGAGGAAGTGCAGCACACCGGCAATCGCGGCCAGATAGGTCAGCCGGTGCAGACGTTGCCAGTTCTTGCCGCCGAGCCGTTTGATCATGCCATTGGTCGAGGTCGCGGCCAGCGGGATCATCAGGCACAGACCCGCGAAGCCGGCTGTGATGTAGAGCCGATCCAGGACGTCCTCGGCGATGTAGGCCAGGTCCAGGCCGGCGTCGAGGAGCACGTAGGTCAAGAAGTGCAGGCTGATGTAGAAGAAGGAGAACAGTCCGAGCATGCGTCTGAAGCGGACGACCTGATGGAGTCCGGTGAGCTTGCGAAAGGGTGTGATCGCCAGGGTCAGGAGCAGGATGCGCAGACCCCATTCGCCGGTCTGGTGGGTCAGCACCTCGACCGGATTGGCGCCCAGCCGCCCCAGCAGCAGGCCTGTGAACAGGGTCAACGCCGGAATGCTCGCGGTGATGAAGAGCAACGCCTTGCTGCGTGTCATGCTGCGCCTCGAAGTCTCGCCCGGGGATCGTTACCGGGATGCGTCTGTCCAGGATCGTCTCTTCCCCGAGCCACACGCCACCGCGCTGGACGGCGTGCGCAGGTCGGCGCGTGGCGGTGGGCCCGGGCGATGGGCCGAGCCGATGGACCGAGCCGATGGGTAGGGTCGACCTCAGAAGTTCTTTTTCAGGTCCATGCCGGCGTACAGCGAAGCGACCTGGTCGCTGTAACCGTTGAACATGAGCGTTTCCCGCTTGAAGAAATCACCTATGCGGCGTTCCCGTTTCTGGCTCCAGCGTGGGTGGGAGACCTGCGGGTTGACGTTCGAGTAGAAGCCGT
>JAGRHX010001430.1 GCA_020444775.1 Gammaproteobacteria bacterium | reverse complement strand
GTCCCAAACGAGTCCCAAACGAGTCAAGGAATCGATGAGTCACAGCAGTGTCGATAGAAGACGCGCCCAGCGCGTCGATGCCAAGCTGAATCTCGAGCTGCAGCTGCCCGTTGCCAACGGCCACAGTGTGCTCGAGACCATCAACGTCAGCAGCGCCGGATTGTATTTTCGCTCTCCGCGTTACATCGAACCGATGACAAAGCTCGCGATGTCTTTCGACGTGCCGATGCGAAGCGGCGGCCAGAAGAGCGTCAGCTGTGAGGGCATCGTCGCGCGCATCACACCGGAAGCGCCCGCCGCCGACACCGATTCCTTCGAAGTGGCGGTGTTCTTCACCGACATCGACAACCAGAGCCGAAAGAACCTGACCGCCTACATCGAGCAAGGCCTGGTCCACAGCTAGTGCCGCTTCGCAGAGCGGCCAGGGCCTGTCGTCCGCACGATGCCTAGTTCCCGGGCAAGCGCCAGACCCTGATGTTGCCCGCATCGCCCGTGGCGGCCAGAAAAGCCGGCGCGTCCAGCGTGCCGGGTGCCGGTCTGTACACCGCTACCGCATTGCCACACATCCGCAGACGCTGATACCTGGCCAACGCATGTCCGTCGGCCGGGTCGAGCACGATCACCGAGCTGTCATGAGTGCGGCTGATGCTCACCAGCTGATCGCTGGTCGCGGGCATCTTCGCCGCCGCGAGAACCGCCAGCCCGTTTATCTGGCCGTAGTGCGGCGTATCGACGGTGCTCAGGCTCCGATCGCTCAGCCGATACCTGAACAGACGTGGGAAACCTCCGCCGTACAGCCACGTGCCGTCACTCGAATAGACCAGCGACCATGGCGCGCCCGGTGCCTGGGGCAGGCGCAGCATCTGTCCGTCACGCTGGTACACGATGACCCGATGGTCGGCGCCGGCACTCGCGAACTGCTCGGCGTCCGGACGTATCGCGACCGCCGCCACCCAGCCCTCGTGGGCCTGCTGCCGCCACAGCGGCCGCAGGCCTTCGACGCTGTATGCGGCGACCAGGCCATCGGTGTGCCCGACCAGCACCACATCATCGACCGCGGCCATCTCGGTGATGGGATGACCGGTGTCGAGTCGCTGCAGCAGATCCCGTGGTCCGCCCCAGACCTTGATGGTGCCATCCCGCGACGCGCTGACCATGCGACCGGCGGCGAAGGCGACCCCCTCGACCGGCCCCTGATGGGCCTGCCAGCCGGCGATCCGGCGAAAATCCGGCGCACCCCACAGGTTCAGCTCGCCCTGCCAGCCACCGGACAGCAGATTGCCGTTGCGCGGGTCGAAGGCCAGCGTGTCCGAGCCGGCGTGCGCTTCGAGCAGGGAGATGTCAGCCGGTTGCTCTTCTACACCGAGCGGCATGCACGCGGCCAGGCCCAGCAACAACCCCGTCAGCCCGGTCGCGGCGAGCATGCGCGTGAACAGACGTGCGCCGCGTGTTCGCGGCCGCGCAGCGCATCCGGCGGCGATCGTGGCGCGGCGGCAGCGATGCCGGCAGGTTTCACCGGGAAGACGACCGCCGACGTATCCGACCCGAATGTTCAAATGCCCGGACCGCGCTCGAGCCCACGCAGCGTGTCGTGCAGGCTGCGTGGAATGACGATACCGTGCCGACGCGTCTGCTCGCGTACCTGGATCCGCCTGTCCGA
>JAGRHX010001429.1 GCA_020444775.1 Gammaproteobacteria bacterium | reverse complement strand
CGGCCGGCCGGTGCGGATTGGCGCGCTGCGCCTGAGCTGGTATGACGGCGAGCCGGTCATGGTTGGTCACCAGGTCCGGATCCAGGCTCAGATTGGCGCCAGGGCGCTGGAGCTCGAACGAGTCATCATGCGCCTGGACCTGCTCGGCAGTCTGGAATCGCAGTCGGTGCGGGTACGCAGCGTCGAGGTGGACGCACCGCGCTTCAACCTCACGCTCGGCCCGAGCGCCGAGCGTACCGAGCGCACAGGCCTGGATCCCCGGATCTGGCTGCGCGCGCTCGCCACGCAAAGCGCCTTGCTGACCACTCAACGGTCGATCCTGGTGCGGCTCAACGATGCCCGCTTCGCGATCATCGGCGATGCTGGAACCGAGCCGTTGACGCTGGACGGTCTGGATCTGGCCCTGGACCATGACCGCGACGGGCTACGCATACGCCTGAAGCAGGGCGAGCACTACTCGGCCACCCTGCGCTGGCAGGGCGACGGCCGGCTACGGCTTCGCGCCGACATCCGATCCCTGCCCTCGGCACTGGCCGAACGACTGGGCGGCGATCTGCGGATACCCGCGTTACAGCTGGACCTGCACTCCGAGCTGTTGGCGGCGGACGCCGACCCCGCGACGGCCAGTGCCGCCACGCGGCTGTTGCTGCGCGCCGGGCAGAGCACCTGGACATCCCGTGTCCAAGGGCCCGACGCGGCCACCACCACGCCGACGGCGCTGCGCTTCGAGCACATCGAGGCCGACGGTCTGTTACACGACGATGGCGCTGACTGGTCGGTTGGCATCACGCCGTTGCGCGTCGCCGCGGGTAGCGGAGACGACGCCGAGCTGAATCTCGACCTGAAGGTCGTGCCCGATCCCCGGAACGGCGATCGAGCGCTGCTGCAGCTCGGCTCGGTGCAGCTCGAGTCAGTTCGCCGACTGCTCGAAGCGGCCACCATTTCGAAGCCCGGCGAGAGCGCGCCGCGGCACCCCGGTCTAGACCTGACGGGGAGCCTCGACTCGCCCACTCTGGTGCTGAGCCACGGTCCCCGGGGACTGCAGCTGGAATCAGCGGATGCGGGGATCAGTGAGCTCTCCCTGACGACTGGCGAACACGGCTTCAGTCTGCAGAAAGTGGCTGCGCGCCTGGCCTACGAGCATGCCACCCTTAGCGCGCAACTCGCCGCGGGCGCCCTGGTCCTGCCCGGCAGCAACGGCCCGATCAGCCTGATGCTCACTGGCGGCCGTCTGAGCCGACGGCAGGCCGGCGAGGAACAGGTCCTGGCGCTGGACGCGGTCCGCTTGCAGCGCGGCGAGGAGCATGTGGTGGTGAGCGGCGAGCTGAGCCTGGAACCGGGCCTTGGCGCCAATCGCAGGTTACGCAAGCTGAATGGTTACGCGCGGCTTCAGCTGCCGAGTATCGCCGAAGTGATCGGCGGTCTCGAGGTGAATCCGGCCTTGCAGGACTGGTCGGCCCGCGCGCTGAGTCAAGGCAGCGCGGAGCTGGATTTCGCGCTCAGCTTCGACGAGAACGGTCGACCTCGCCCGCAGGTCACCGCCCGAGTCGAGAACGCGCTGCTGCACTATCAGCGCAACTGGCCGCCCATCGAAGACCTGGACATGGTCCTGACCTTCGCCGGCACCGAGCTCGACGGCTACACCGAGAACGGCAGTGTCAGCGGTGCCAGACTCGAGCGCACCACCCTCAACATTCCCGACGTGACCCTGGAGCACCCGGTCGTCCACGTGGCCGGCTCGACCGATGGCGACACCCGTCAGGTGCTCGATTTCGTCGCCAACGCGCCATTCTCCCGCTATTTCGCGCCGTTGCTGCGCAATACCAGCTTCAGTGGTCCTGCGCGGGTCGAGTTGAGCCTGGACATCCCGCTCGGGGGTCGCCGCACGACGGTCGACGGTCGCCTGCTGCTCGACCGGAACAGCGCGCGTATCAACGGCCTCGAACAGGGGCCACGCGAGGTCCGCGGCGAGCTGCATTTCAATCGGGACGGCATCGACGCCCTGGCGCTGGAAGGTGCTTATCTGGGCTCCCCGATCACCGTCTCCCTGGGGCCGCAGCGTAGGGCCACGACCACCCTCGTCATCCGGGGTAGCATCGCGGACGAGACCTTCAGCGCGCAGCTGCGCAACGTCGGGATGAGCGAGTCCGGTATGGCCGGACTCGCTCCTGTGCTGAAACGACTGCGCGGGCGCACCGATGCCCAGCTGACCCTCGAGCTGCCACACGTCAACAGTGAGCACGCCGGCAGCCTCGGGTTGACCCTGCGCAGCAGCACCCGAGGGCTGGCGATTTCGCTGCCCGAGCCGCTGGCCAAACCCGCCGACCGGGCCGAAACGCTGCTCTTGTCGACGCGCTTCGAGCCACGTGCGACCCGCACCGTAGACTTCTCGTTGGGGGAACAGATTGGCGCGATCGCGCTCATGGGCAACGGCGCCGAGGCTGCCGACCTGCGCGGCCTTTCGCTGTGGTTGTCCGCCGATGCGCGCAGCGAGCCGACCCCCGGCAGCATCAGGATTGCCGGCAACCCGGCACGACTGGACCTGGACGGCTGGCTGGGTCAGGCCAACGCGGGCACGCCGAGCGGCGGCCGCTCGGGGACCTCGGTCCTCGCGCTGCAAGCTGATATCGAAGCCGAGCATATGACGGTGCTCGGCAGTTCCATGCCTCGGGCCCGGCTCAGCGTGCGCCAGGCTGCCGGTGGCCCGCTGAGCGCCGAGCTGAGCGCCAACGGCGCCCGCGGCACGGTCACCCTCAGCAACACCGGTCAGCGTCCGACGCTTCAGGCGCGCTTCGAGACCCTGCGACTGCAGCGCAGCGAGCAGTCCGGCGGCTCGAGTGACCCGACCGATAGCACCCCCGACCCGCGGCGGCTGCCCGCGATGGATGTTCGAATCGGTGCGCTGAGCCTGGACGAGCACCTTCTGGGCGAAGTCCAGCTACAGACCACACCGAACGCATCCGGGCTCAGCATCGACCGACTGACGCTGACCTCACCGCTGTTCGAGCTGCGGGCCAGCGGCGAGTGGTCCGATGGCGCAGAGCGGGCCACACGTGGCAATCTGCACGTGCTCAGCCCCGATGTAGGTCGGGCCCTGCGCGGGCTGGGTTATGCGGTTGGCGAGGAGACCGAGGGTGGCGATCTCAAGCTCAGCCTGACCGCCCGCTGGCCGGGCGCGCCCTGGCAGATCGACCTCAACCGGGCCACCGGTTCGATGGACCTGGACGTCCGCGACGGTCGGCTCACGAACGTCGATCGCGGCGCGGCCGGCCGGCTGTTCGGTCTGCTCCAGCTCGCCTCACTGCCCAAACGGCTGACCTTGGATTTCAGGGACCTGTTCGAGACCGGACTGCGCTACAAGCGCATGCATGGTCGCTTCGAGATCGAACGCGGCTCGGCCTTCACCAAGAACTTCGAGATCGACACGTCTATCGCCTCAATCCGATTGGTCGGCCGCACCGGCCTGGTCGAGCAGGACTACAACCATCACATGACCATCGTGCCCAAGCTCTCGTCCAGCATTCCGCTGGCGCCGATCTGGCTGGCCGAGAAGGTCATCAATCGCAAGATCATCGACAACGCCTTCGA
>JAGRHX010001428.1 GCA_020444775.1 Gammaproteobacteria bacterium | reverse complement strand
TTCCAGATCCTGCGCGGCGCGCCAGGCGATCTGCTTTCGATCCAAAATCTTCACCATGTGTGGAGCTCTCAGGATTGGTGAACGAGCCAGATGAACAGCTCAGGGCCGCCTCGCAACCGACGGCAAGAGGTCGGCCACGGCCCGCTCAGCGGCGGTCCGGCAAGGCGATCACCCGGTCTACATAGATGCCGGGCACGTCGATCATGCGCTGCGCCAGCGGCTGCTCGCTGATCTCGTCGACCTCGACCACGGCCACTTTCGCGGCCGCGGCCATGGCCGGACCGAAGTTCATCTGCGATCCGCGAAAGCCGACGTTGCCCAGGCGGTCCGCGACATGACCACGGATCAAGGCGAAGTCCGCGGTCAGCGCGGTCTCCAGCGCGTGCGGCACGCCGTCGAACTCGCGGATCTCCTTGCCGTCGGTGAGCGCGGTGCCGACCCCGGTCGGCGTGTAGAACGCGGCGATGCCGGCGCCACCGGCGCGGATCCGTTCGGCGAACGAGCCCTGCGGGGACATCTCGATGTCCAGGCTGCCCTCGCTCCACTGCACCTCG
Source organism: Gammaproteobacteria bacterium (assembly GCA_020444775.1). Next base: position 1,564 of record JAGRHX010001428.1, on the reverse strand, counting down.
TAGGACGCCGGCTCACCCAGCCGACCACGTGCCGCGGAGCAGACCGCCTTGCGCACCCGCCGCTCACCGAACACCCCGGGCGCGAGCCCATCGAAGACCCGCAGGCTGTTGACGATGATGGTCAGATCCTTGACCGCCAGGGCGTCCAATGCATGCATGAGATTTCCGGGGACGCCAGCGCCACCGAAGCCGCTGACCATGATGCACGCGCCGTCGGACAATCCGTCCAGGGCCTGGGCTATGGTGCTCACGCGTTTGTCTATCAACTTGCGATATCCTCGTACCGGTCTGGCGGGTCTGGGGAACGGAGCCGACCTGCGTCCGAAGTGGCGTTCGCTGGCGTTGCCAGATGCCCTACCCGGATCCGGGTTCACCTCCGTCTTCGGATTATGCACCAGATACACGCCCTACCGACCACCGGCGGCGCCGATTCGACGGCGCGCCCGCTGGCGTGAGGTCCACCAGGAGAGTTCCCAGGAGATTTCCCAGGAGATTTCAATGCTGTACGAGCTACGCGTATACCACTGCGTCCCCGGCCGTCTGCCGGCGCTGCTGAATCGCTTTGACACCATCACGCTCAAGCTGTGGGAGAAGCATGGCATCCGCCAGGCGGGTTTCTGGACGGTCAACATCGGCGAGTCCAATCAGGACCTGTATTACATGCTGGCCTGGGAATCGCTCGCCGAGCGCGAGCAGAAATGGGCCGCGTTCCAGGCCGATCCCGAATGGATCAAGAAGCGCGCCGAGACCGAGAAGGACGGCGCCATCGTCGCCGCGGTCGCCAATCAGATCCTGCAGCCGACCAGCTTCTCCTCGGTGAAATAACCGCGGTCGCGGTCAGGGTCACCGGAGCGGCCTCGACGCCCGCTTCGGCGACCCGCCGTGCGCTCACCGCGCAATACCACTGACTGGCCCGATGACCGGGCGCAGCGCCCGGCATCCGGACCTCGAAGAAGAATCGAATCCCGCTCAATGGCATCAACCGGCTCTTTCAAGCGCTTCGCGTCCCGGCTGCTCGGACTGTTGCTGCTGGTCGCACTGGTCACGGTCGGCGTACGCGAGGGACTGCACTGGTACCGACACGTCTACGAGCCGAACGCGAGTATCGAGGCGGACATCACCCGTCTGGCCAGCAGTGTCAACGCCAAGGTGCAGACCATCCACGTGCAGCGCGGTCAGAGCGTGCGACGCGGTGAGCTGCTGGCCTCCATGGAGGCCGACGTGGCGCGTCTGGAGGTCGATTCCATTGCCGCCGATCTGGAGAAGGAGAAGGCGGTGCGCGCCCAGGTCGAGGCGGAGCTGGCGTATTTCCGCACCGAGCTGGACGACCGTGTCGCCACCGCGCGCGAGGCCGTGCGGCTGCTCGACGACGAACGCGCCACGCTACGCGAACGGCTGGCGATTGCGCGCAAGAACGTCGAGCGCAACAGCGAGCTGCTCAGCCGCAGCATGGTCGCCCGCCAGCGCATCGACGAGGCCAACGACAAGCTGTTGGAGGTCACCGGGCTGCTGCGCGATCTGGAGACCAAGCTGAAGACCGCCGAACGTCGACTCGACGAGCTCG
>JAGRHX010001427.1 GCA_020444775.1 Gammaproteobacteria bacterium | reverse complement strand
AACCCTGGAAGGCGTCGAGGGCGCGGGCAAGACCACCCAGGTCGAGCTGCTCCAGAGCTGGCTGGTCGAGGCGCTCACCAGCCTCGCGAGCCCGGACCCCGCCCCGGGGGTGGTGCGCACCCGAGAGCCCGGCGGCACACCGGTCGCCGAGCGGATCCGCGAGCTGGTGCTGTCGCCGGCGACTGGCGAGATGTGCGACGACACCGAGCTGTTGCTGATCTTCGCCGCACGTGCCGATCATCTGGCCAATCTCATCCGACCGGCATTGGCGCGCGGTGACTGGGTACTGTGCGATCGATTCACCGACGCGAGCTTTGCATATCAAGGGGGCGGCCGCGGCATCGCCCGGTCCCGGATAGAGCAACTGGAGCAGTGGGTGCAAGGTGAGCTGCGCCCGGACCTCACCGTGCTGCTCGACATGCATCCCATGCACAGCGCGCAGCGATTGCGTGCCCGAGGTAGCCTGGATCGTTTCGAACAGGAGCGGCTGGCGTTCTTCGAACGTGTCAGGGCGATGTATCTGCAGCGTGCCGAGGCGGCGCCGCGGCGCTATCGGGTGATCGATGCGACCGCGGACGTTCAGACCGTCCACCACGAGGTGCGGGCAGCGGTGAGCGAGCTGCTCGGTTTCGGCTCACCGCGCTGAGCGGAGCCGGGCAGGCAGGTTGTTCCAAGAGCGGAGACCGTGCGTGATGGACCTCGAAGCACTGACATGGCATACACCGCTCTGGAGTCGCTGGTGTGAGGCCGTGGCCAGCGGTCGGCTCGGACACGCCTTCTTGCTCGTCGGGCAGCCCGGAGTCGGCAAGCAGCGGCTGGCCGCGCGGATCGCGGCGGGCGTGCTCTGCGAGGCGGCAGCGCAGCCGCCCGGTGAGCCGTGCGGACGTTGCCGTGGCTGCACGCTGTTCCTGGCCGGTTCGCATCCGGACAGCGTGCTGGTGGCGGCGGAGGAACCCGGCAAGTCACTGAACGTCGATCAGATTCGCGAGATGGTCGGCAAGGTGGCCCTGACGACGCATTTCGCCGGCAGTAAGGTGGTCCGTATCGAAGCCGCCGAGTCGATGACCCTGGCCGCCTCCAATGCACTCTTGAAGACCCTCGAGGAACCGCCTGGACGCGCGGTCTTCATCTTGACCTCAAGTCGCCCGAGCTCGCTACCGATTACCATCCGAAGCCGTTGTCAGCTCTGGCGGGTGCCCGACGCGGATCGGGCCCAGGCCAATGCCTGGCTCGAGGAGCAGGGGGTTGCGGCGGATCTACTCGAAGAAGCCTGGACGCTGGCGCCTGGGGCGCCGTTGGCGATGCTGCGGTTGGCACAGGACGACGGCCTGGAGCAACGCCGGGCTTTGCTGGCGGACGCCGAAGCGCTGGCATCGACCCGACTGGACGTGGTGAGCGCCGCGGCTCGTTGGCGCGCGTTGGGGGCCAGCGAGGCGCTGCAGGGCCTGCAACGGATCGCGGTGCAGCTCGCCAGATCGGCGATTCTCGGGACCGGCCAGCGCGGATTCGAGGCATTGGACCGGGCCAGCGTCACCGCTCTATATCAGGCACTCACCGAAGCACGCGTGCAGCTGGGAACGGGCGCCGGCGGCGTCAACGAGACGTTGCTGCTGGAGCGGGTAGCGGCGCTATGGCTGACGGCCGCGGGGCCGAGGGCCCGGAGCGGGCAGGGGCGGGCGCCTGCGCGGCCACGGCGTTGACTGCCTGGGATGATTGCCCGGGTGGGTTGCGGGTGGGGCTAT
>JAGRHX010000109.1 GCA_020444775.1 Gammaproteobacteria bacterium | reverse complement strand
TGCAAGGTGACCTGCCTCCGGTCGAGCCGCCTCCCCCGGAGGAGCCGCCGCCGCCCGAGGAGCCGCCGCCGGATGCGTGCCCCGCCGACGTGGTGTGCCCCACCGCGCTCCCCTTCGAGCACCGCGCGACCACCCGGGGCGCGGCGCGGGACGCCTTCGATCGCTACGCCTGCGCCCCCGACACCGACGAGTCGGGCCCCGAGGTGGTGTACCGGGTCGACGTGCCGGTGCAAGGTCTGTTGACGGTCTCCCTCTTCGACGGCCCGGCCGACGTGGACGTCGACGTGCACATCCTGTCGGATCTGGATCCGAGCGCGTGCCTCGACCGCGGTGATGAGAAGAGCGCCCGCCTCGTGACCCCGGGGCGCTACTGGGTGGTGGTGGACTCCTGGGTCGGCCGGGACGGCACCGAGTACAGCGGTGACTACGCGGTGCGCCTGAACCTGATCACCGCCGACGCCTTCACCGCCCAGGGCCTGTCGGCCACCGCCGCCGGCCCCGCCCTGCACGCCTTCGACCTCGCCTGGCAGGAGGGTCAGACCACCCGCCTGCAGTACGCGGTGCTCGACTTCTCGCGCCGCTCCACCCAGGAGCGCCTCTGGGTGCTCGACCTCTCGACCGGCGCGGTGCAGTTCAAGTTGCACGCGAGCCACGGCCGCGAGTCCGGCAACCCGAGCGACCTCGCGGTCTCGGACCGCTTCTCGAACCAGGAGGGCAGCAACCGCTCCTCCCTCGGCCTGGCGAAGACGGCCGAGACCTACAGCGGCACCCACGGCTACTCCCTGCGCCTCGACGGCCTGGAGCCGGGCTACAACGACAACATGCGCGCGCGGGCCATCGTGTTCCACGGGGCCAGCTACGCCCGGGCCGAGGTCGCCGCGAGCCAGGGCTACCTGGGCCGCAGCCTGGGCTGCCCGGCGGTGGACGACCGGGTCTCGGCCGCCCTCATCGACGCCATCGCGGGCGGGACCCTCCTGTTCTCGTGGTACCCGGACGGCGACTGGTCGCAGTCCTCGCGCTACCTCCGCTGACCGGGGAGGCGCTCAAGGGAAGGGCGACGGGCCGTTTGGTGGTTGCCCCCGCATGCTCGCCCTCCGCCGCGGCGTCGCCGCGCTGTTGACCCTGGGCGCCGGCGCCCCCGCCGCGTGGCTGATGGCCGACGAACGTGTGGGCGGTCCGGGGATCATCTGGGTGGCCCTGGCCACCCTCCCCGTCGCCGCGGGGCTGGTCTTCGTGCGCCGCCTGGAGCCGCAGATCCTGGCGCGCGCGGTGCTGTGGGGCCTGCTGGTGGTCGGCACCCTCCTCGCGGTGGTGGCGGACACCCCCGCTGGGGAGGCCCACCTCGTGAGCCTCGCCTTCGCCCTCGGCGCGGGCGCCGCCTTGCTGGCCTTGGGGGCAAGCGGCCTCGACGCGCCGCCCGCCCGCGCCGCGTTCGTACCCCAGGCGTTCCGCGGGGTGCTGGTCTCGATCCTGGTGATGGCCATCGCCGACACCTGCACGCTGATGTTCTGGTCCGGCCTCGCCCTCGAGAACAAGCTCTCCCCCACGCCGGGCCCCCAGATCTTCGTGGTGACCAGCGCCGTGGTCATGCTGGTGGCGGTCATGGGCCTCTACGGCCTGAGGGTCTGGGGCTTCGCCCTCAACATGCTCGCCAACGTCGGCATCGCGGCCGGCGCCTGGCTGGTGGGCCTCGACGCCGCCATCGCCACCTCCCTCACCGCCACCGCGGCCGCCCAGCTCCTGGTGGGCCTGCCCCTCCTCCGCGGCCTCGCCGCAGGCCGGGCCACCGCGGCCCTCCCACCCCGCGTCGCCCGGGCCCTTGCGGCGACGGTGATCGCCGGCCTGATGCTCACCGCGGTGGTCGCCCGGGTGCACCACGCGGGCGCCCTCGGGTAGCCGGCGGCCGGCCCCGAGGCGGTCGGAAAGCCGTTGCTCCGACCTCCGAAACGCGCTATCAACCGTCCCCCGGCACGAGGCCGGCGGCGCGTTGCCGTGGAGCAGTGGCCGAGTGGTCGAAGGCAGCGGTTTTGAAAACCGCCGTACGGTTAACGCTGTACCGGGGGTTCGAATCCCTCCTGCTCCGTTGACCGGTTGTTCTTTGCAGTTCTGACGATGGAGGGGTGGCCGAGTGGCTGAAGGCGCTGGTTTGCTAAACCAGTATACGGGAAACTGTATCAAGGGTTCGAATCCCTTCCTCTCCGCCACTATATGTCTATTTGTGGTCGGTCTTGCATTGGTTGCGCATTAGATATCGTCTTTGGTCCCCCCAGAGAGTCCCCAGACTTCATTGCTTCGCCGCTGAAAGCTCAGCTATGGCCCTACCCTTGCCGTAGCTCATAGCAAATATCCTCGCCATCCCCTTGTCGTCCTGGTGCGGCTGACTGATACGACGGCCTGTTTCGACCCATCTTCCCGTTCTTCTTCCTTGTTCATGACACGCGGGAAGTCGTTCACTTCAACCTGACTCGACATCCGAATGATGCTTGGGTAGCGCAGCAGCTGCGAGAGGCAACCCCTTTCGGCGAGGCGCCTCGGTACCTGATTCGCGACAACGACGACAAGTTCGGACACAGATTCCCTGCCGTGGCCGAAGGTACGGGTATCGAGGTCGCGAAGATTCCGCCACCCGGCGGACGCAAGCACCGCTATACCATTCGCGACTCGTTGCGCGCGCCGACCGGCGCGCCGTAGGGCGCCGCCGACTCTGGCATCGATGCGGTGATCGGTCCGCGCGTCACGCGCTGTCCGCTCGATCGGCTCCCACGGCCTGCGCCTCCAGATGGGCGACCAGCTCGGGCGGCAGCGCCAGGCGAGCCGCAAGCGCGTCCAGGTACGCCTGTTCCGCCGGATGGTCCACGTCAATGGCCAAACGTGAGGCCAGGTAGAGCTCGGTGGCCTGCTCCGGCCCCTGGGCCAGCGCCGCGATGTCGGCAAGCGCTGGCGGCGAGCCCAGGGTGTCGAAGATGAACGCCTTGTCCTCGGCATCCAGCGGAAGCTGGCCGACCTGATCGAAGATATTGCGCTGTTCCTCGGGGCCGATGTGCCCATCCGCGTTTGCAGCGGCGATCATCGCCATCACCAGCACCAGCTCGAAGGGTCGGCCGTCGCTGGCCGGCGCCGCGCCGGGCATGAACTTCGCGGCCTCTTGCGGCAGAGCATCCGGTGGCGGCGTGGTATCCACGGGCGCCGCCTGTTGGCCGGACTGCCATTGCTGGTAGGCGCGATAGCCGAGCGCGCCGAGCGCGGCGGCGCCCCCATAGCCCACCGCACCACCGGCCAGCTTGCCGACCTTCTTGCGCACCTTCTTGTTTCCCATCAGCAGTCCAAGCAGACCACCGGCGGCCAATCCGCCAACCAACCCACCGGCACCGGAGCTGGCAAGACCGGATTTCGCCTGCCGCGCCGCATCACTGACCTTGCCCGCGGTGCCAGCGCCAAGAAACTGCTCTAGTAAACGCTGCGGATCCATCGACCGGACTCCTCGAATCTGACCGGGAGAACAATACAGCTTCGAGCGTTCAGGGGCATTTCAGCTTGGTCACTATGGCGGCTCCAGCGGCTGCCAGCCGGGTAATGCGGGCCATCGCAGAGCGCATGGGGACGGGGTTGCGGCCTGCGCGCGACGCGCGGGCCTGGCGGCGTAGGCCGCGAAAGCGGGACCGTGAATCGACCTCGAGCGAGGCGCCGCAGTGCTGACAAACGGTACCGGCCTCGGTCGGTGGCGCGGACGTGTCGCTTCCAAGCATGCGAGCCACCTTTAGCGAAATCGTGCCCGCGCCCATGAATCGCAGCAGCTCGAAAGCCGCACGCTGCGCAACAGCCGGACCGCCATATTGCCCTGACCAAGCAGCAGCGGAAGCTGGGTCAGCAGATCGACGATTGCGTAGAAGCCCAACGTGTATTTCCACGGATACCTGGCGGCGAACAGGGTAAGCCGTACTCGATGGCGAGGAGCACGCTGATCGCGAGCTCAATGCGTTGCACCAGGATCCGAGCGGGATCTCGGGCAGGCTGGCCACGGTAGCGACCATGGCGAGCAGCACGCTGATCACGGTGAGTGCCATGATCAGCGCATTGGTGCGCCGGCCCTGCGGCGTTGCCAGGTCGAACAAGGCGCGGTTGAGCTGGTCGCGAATCGGGTGGCGGGTGGCCGGTGGCCGAGGCGTCGGGCGCTGCGGGAGAGCGACGTGACCATCAGCTTCGCGCAGCGCGAATGCAACTGGCTGCAGGCTCTAGAGGGCGATATCGACACCTCCCATTTCGGATTCTTGCACGTCGGACACATCGACCCCGACGAGCTTGGGACGGACGACCCGATTCGCCACACGGTCGCGGACCGGGCGCCGGAATATCAGGTGACGGATACGCCCCGGGGCACCTCCTACGGGGCTTCTCGCCCGAACGGCCCGAGCCAGACCTACTGGCGGTTCGCCAATTTCCTTTTGCCGTTCTGGACGCAGCAGCCGCAGAGTGAGTTCTCCCATCCTGTGCACGCGCGTGCCTGGGTGCCGATGGACGACACGCACACGATGTACATCTGCGTGATATGCAAGCACACCCGGCGTGCGATGTTCGCAAGGCGCGCCGACGGCACGCCGATTGCGGGCCTGGAGCCGATCAATCGCTCCTGCGCGCAGCCAACGCGTGGCGTGATGCCGGCGACGCACCGGCGGGGGGGGCCGACCCCGAGCTGCTGCTGAGCGCTCGTAGCGCCTTCTTCGTTGCACCCGGGGAGTTCGATTGGCAGCAAGCCTATCGCGAGCAGGCTGAGCGGGCGACGTGCCCGAGTCGGTCGGTGCAACCACGCCGCGAGTCGGACTGAGGAGAACGCCCTGGTCGACGGCCGCTCGAACCTTGATGGTCAGGGCTTGCGTGGATAGGAAAACAGAGCCTGGAGAGGCGGTCTGCAAGACGTTTGCGTGTGAGAATATCGGGAACCGGGGCCCACCAATAGAACTCATGCTGGGGATTGGCGATGTCGTACATCTATTTCGTGCAGATGGACGTTCCGGACGCGCTTGACGCTGAATTGAACCGCATCTACGACACCGAGCACGTGCCGATGCTGTCGAAGGTGCCGGGCGTGCGGCGAGCGACACGCTATCGTCTGGAGCAATCGAACGATACGCGCATGCAAAAATACCTTGCGATCTATGAGATCGACGCGCCCGATGTGGTCGACAGCGTGGCATGGCGCGAGGCCAGCGCCTGGGGCGATTGGGCAACGAAGATGCGCCCGCACACCACCAGTCGTCATCACAGCTTCTTTGAAGAGATTCTAAAGGTCGGGCAGGGGCGTGACGCCGTCGCCCCATTCGTGTACGTGGTGCAGATGGACATTCCGGCGCAGCACGAGGCGGAGTTCAACCGAATCTATGATGCCGAGCATGCGCCGCTGCTTTCACAGGTGTGCCGTGGTGGCACCCGCTACCGGCTGGAAAGATCGAACGACAGCCGTATGCAGAAGTACATGGTGATCTACGAAATCGACTCGCCGGCAACGATCGACACGAAAGAATGGCAGGACGCTGGCGACTACGGCGACTGGGCAACGAAAATCCGTCCGCACACCACCAGCCGCCACCATACTTTCTTCAGGCGGCTCTGATTTCCAGAGCACCGGACGGTCCGACTAGCTGACTGCGCCTGCGTTCACGGACCAGGCGCCGCCGGCCGTGTCTCGGCAAGGATACAGAAGGTCCGCGACTATCTGCCTGGCCTGCCGTGCTGCTACACCTCAGGTAGCGCGTACAACGAGGGCGATGGCATCAAGATGGCGATGAGCCTTGGCGCCGATCTGTGGCACATGAACAACCTTGCCGGCCCGTCGCTCGGGCTCAAGGTCGCGGCATACCCGTGCACTTTCCTATGCAGGCACTGCATCTCAGCGATCAGATGCCGGGCGGCATGATCGTGGTCGGTCCAGACGGACGGTGTTTCGCCGATGAGAAGCACTCCACCCGGCATGGCATGGTGCCAGGCAGCGGCAAATGGCAGCGACTCGCTACCCCTTGTTGGATGTGCTTGATCTTCGACCAACGCTTGCTAGACGCCGGACCATTGTATGACGCGGACCCGCGCCACGGCTGAAATCCGGTGGTCGAGCGCTATCGGTGGAGCGCGGGCAATCGCGCCGAGCAGGCTCAATACCCAAGGGAGACCGAGGCGCAACGAGAAGGCCCAGATTGTGCCGCCAGATGGCAGCCCGATAGCGCGTTGGTACAGCGCCGGCGAGCTTGGTTCGCTCCACAGCTATGTTCCTTTCTGCTTTGGCAAAAAGGTTTACGTGTATTATCGACTGCCGATAGCGAGCAAAGCCTCAGAACCGAGCCGGCGTGGCTGTGTCTGGCAACTGCGAAACCGTGTCAGAGATCGCCGAGAATTTTGGGGGTACTGATTTTGAACAGCAGCGGATCGTCTGAATTCGGATTATCTGTCCAGCAGGATATGGCACGTGGGCGAGGTCGGAGCGCGAAATGAGCCAGAGCATCCCGACATACGATGCAGTAGTTATCGGCGGCGGCATTTCCGGCATGTACGTCACCTATCGCCTACGTGAGCTCGGTCTATCCTTTCGCGTGTTCGAGGCCGGCTCGGATGTGGGCGGTACCTGGTATTGGTGCCGCTATCCGGGTGCTCGGTTCGATTCCGAGAGCTGGTCCTACGGCTATTTCTTCGACAAGGACCTGCTGCAGGAATGGGATTGGAAGGAGCATTTCTCGGCACAGCCCGATACGCTCGAGTATCTCAATCTTGTCGCCGACAAGCATGACTTGCGCCGCGACATGACCTTTGACGCCCGGGTGACCGCCGCCGAATTCGACGACGCGGCGGATCACTGGACCGTTACTTTCGAAGACGGTAGCCAGGCGCGCGGCACGCTCCTCATCACCTGTCTCGGCGTCCTTTCCGCCCCTACACTTCCGAACATTCCCGGGCGAGATGATTTCGAGGGCCAAGCCTTCCACACCGCTCGCTGGCCGCACGAACCTGTACCGTTCGAGGGCAAGCGGGTGGGTGTCATCGGCACGGGTGCCACGGCGATCCAGGCGATCCCGGAGATCGCCAAGACAGCCGAGCATCTAACCGTGTTCCAGCGCCATCCCAACTGGGCGGCGCCGTTGCATAATTCGCGCATCACCCCTGACGAGTAAAAGGACATCAAGGCGCGATACGACGAGATGTACGCGCGCTGCTGGGAGACGGCTGGCTGCTTCATCCACACTCCCAACCCGCGCAGCGCGCTCGATGCCACACCGCAAGAGCGAGAGGCTTTCTGGGAACAACTCTATTCCGAACCTGGCTTCGGTATCTGGATCGGAAACTACCGTGACATCTTGACCGACGAACGCGCCAATGCGCTCGCCACCGAGTTCATGAGCCGCAAGATCCGCGAGCGGGTCAACGATCCGGCGATCGCCGAGAAGCTGATCCCGAAAAACCACGGCTTCGGCCTCCGACGGCTGCCGCTAGAGAGCGGTTATTTCGAAGCCTACAACCGTCCGAATGTTCGGCTTGTCGACGTGAATGAGACACCGATCGAACGAATCACCTCCAAGGGTGTGCGGACGACGGCGCAAGAGCACGAACTCGACATCCTGGTCTACGCCACTGGCTTTGATGGCGTGACCGGGGGTTATGACCGCATCGATATCCGCGGGCCTGGAGGCAGGCGGCTCAAAGACGACTGGAAGGACGACCTACCGAAAACCTTTCTCGGCGTACTCAACGATGGTTTCCCAAACCTGTTGATGGTGTTGGGCCCGCACACCTCGCGCGGCAATATCCCGCGCCATATCGAGAAGATCGTCGACTTCAATGCGGATCTCGTTCGCTACATGTGGGAGAAAGGCTACAGACGGGTTGAGGCTCGTCCGGAAGAGGCGGAGAAGTGGCTGGCCCAGGTCAAGGAAGCCAACGCCGGCCGTCTGGCCGGCAAGATCCCGAGCTGGCAGACCGGAGTGAACGCCAATGTCCCCGGCCGCCAGACCATCCGAGTGCTTGGCTACTATGGCGGCGCCGTGCGCTACCGCGAACTGGCGGAGAAGGTTGTCGCGGGCGGATACAAGGAGCTGGCATTCCGCTGACGAGCATTGTTGAGTTACGGGACGTATCGCGCGCCGTGGAAAAGCAGGGTGCGCAAATAAGTATCGCCCCCGTGCTGGCTACCCTTGTCATCCGCGCCTGCAATCAATGCATTACCGAAGAGCGCAAGCGGCCTCGGCTCTACGGGGCCAGGTTTTGAGGCCCTTGACTGGTCGGCCGAGGTCGGTTCCCTTTGAGCGCCGTTTCTTCACCGTCGGCAACGCTTCGACTCCACTTTGGACTACGACCCGATTGCCGCGCCCTCTCTCGCGTTCATACGAGCGGTCCGGCGGATGCTGCGGCCCTTGCCTTCACCGCCCCTGCGTGTGCCTCTTCAAAAACCCACGCACGCGATCGATCGTGCGTGACTTCAGCTCCGGCGGCTCGACCCACGGAAACACCGTGATCTCGGCGTTCGGCGCCAGTGAGGCGACGTCGACCGAGCTCTGGTGCGGGTGCGATGCGGTGTCGTCGGGCAGCACCAGGATCGGCGTCTTGCAGCTGCGCATGAAGTCACGCGACACGCTGTACAGGAAATCCGGATTCGCCCGGTACAGGTTGTGCAGGTACTGGTCGATCATGGCCTCGTTCAGGTCCGGGCGCTGGCTGAGCAGCTCCGGCGCCCAGACGTTCTTGCCCGAGCGGTGCATGACGTCCGGGTCCTCGGGCCGGTGGCCGACGGTCTGGCAGAACACCGCGGCCACCACGCGATCCGGTGCGCGCTCGAGCAGCTTGCCGGCGAAGCAGCCGCCGATGCAGTAGCCCATGTAGGCGAACCTGTCGATACTCAAGTGATCCATGAGGCCCAGCTGATCGTCGGCAAAGCCGCCCCAGGGATCATCGATGGCAAGCGGCCCCGTGCTCTCGCCGCCGTTCGCGTTGCGCTGGTCCATGGTGATGCAGCGAAAGTCGTTCTTGAAGACCTCCATCGCGTTGAACACCGCGTTCGGCCAGTTGCTGACCCGCGAGTTGAGACCGCCGCCGGGGGTGACGAGCAGAGGAAAGCCTGAGCCTGTCTCCTCGTAGCGAATTCGTACATCGCCATGTTGGTAGTGCGGCATGCTGTGCTCCTCGGGTTGAGGCGAGTGGCTTTCGAGCGAAAGGTCGATGTGACCCGCGTTTCATCACCGCTTATGACCGAAGCGGCTGGCGCGGTCAACCCGGCCCCGCTTGCAGCGACGGCGTGATCTCATCGCGAGCGACGCCCCGCACGCCTACGGACGGTCTCTCATGCGGCCAGTATCGCTCGCCAACGGCTGATCGATTGCTCGCGGTGCGCCGGGGACTGAAAGCCGAACGGTAGGCCGAGTAGCAGCAGGCGTACACGCCGGCGACCCGCGGCGAGCGTTGCAATCGCTGGGCGGCTGCGGTCCTCGGGCGCGAGCTCGGGATATACCAGTATCGAGTCCACCCGTTCGACCTCGTCCAGCGCCGCGTACGCGAGCGCCTGGTGCAGATCGGCGCGGTGCGCATCGCGGATGCTCTCGTCCAGACCAGCCCAACCCTTGCGGCCGATGAGCTGCAGGTGTGCCTTGTACTTGGCATCTATCCACACCAATCGGTCGGTGCCACGCAGGCCGCTGTCCGGGACCAGCATCCGCATGGAGCGCATCGGTGTCGACCAGTTCAGGTGACGGCTCGTGTGTCCTCGGCGTATCGCGGTGAGACCACAGCGCGGGGCAAGCTCGGCGACGAAGGCATCGACCCAGGCCTCCCAGATCTCGTCGATGGGCAGATCCCAGCTCATGCCGTCGAGCACGCGCGCGCCGCCGAGGCCGCGCTCCTCCGCCACCCAGCCCATGGCTTGAGTGGCCTCGGTCAGCCAGTCGGAACCGAGGACCCGCAGATCCGGCGAGGGTCGACGTGTGCTGCCAGGTCCCACACCTGCACGAAGCGCGGCCACGCGTTGGCGAAGCATGCGTGCCGCGATGGCCTGCTCAAAAATGGCGAGCTCGTCGTCCAGCCGTTCGAGTGTCCAGCGCACCGCGGCCAGCAGATGGGGATCGTCATCGGGCTCGGGAAAGTGACAGGGCAGGCTGGTCCAGCGTCCGGTCGGCACGTGTGCGCTTGTCCAACGTGCCCAGTCCACTCGACCGCGTGGGCTCTGGCGCACCTCCATGCGCTCGCTGAAGCCTCGCTTGCGATGGGCGAGGAAGGCCTCGAGTCGGCGGATCACCGGCGCGGCCAGCAGCCATGCCGGAACCTCCCGGGCCGAGCCGGGCACCAGCGGCGCGCCGCCGACCGACGGCTCCGCGGCAAAACCGATGTCGCCGAGCACCGCGCCGAGCGCGCTCCATCTGAATCGGGGTGACACCAGCAGGCCGGCTGCGACCCGTCGCGTCGACGGTGAGAGCAGCGGCACGGCGCCGATACGCGGCCCGGGCAGTAGCCAGAGGGACAGGCCGTTACGCGTTGCAACGTTGGTGGTCACGCCCAGGCGCCGCAGGTGGGCGTCGTTGGCGGCCAGGAATGGCTCGACCCAGCGGTCTCCAGACGCACCGATCGTTGCCGGATCGAAGCGGACCGCCGGACCGTGATCGACTGCCTTGACCAGGGGTCGTCCACGTGGAAGCGCCAAGAGGCCGCGTGATGCGCGTTCCCGACCGCGTCGGGTTCGGCCCCGCGTCATGATCGATCCAGAAGGATCGACTCGACGCGGTCGGCAAGTCCGGAGATGACCTCGGAGGCGCCGCCACACATACGCTCGTCCAGATAGTCGCGTAGTAGCGGGAGCAGCTCCAGTCGCAGCCGTCTCCCAACGCGCTCGGCGCGACCGGTCGGATCCAGATCGGGGCGCGGATCGAGGAAGTAGGCGTGCCCTGGGACCAAGCGCAGGGTCTCGTCGTCCGCGTACTCGGCGAAGGTCTGCACCGTGTCGGTGAACAGCGTCTGCGCGAAGTCGATGCCCTGCGCGGCAATCGCATCGAGCTCAGGCCACATCTCCACGAATGCGAAGCGCCTGCGGATCGCGATATCCATGCGCGCGATGGAGCGGTCGGCGGTGTTGCGTGTCGCCAGCACGCGCAGATCCGGGTGCAGCCGCAGCGTCTCGGCGAAGCCCGCCGGCACATGCGGCAGTCGCACCGAGCGGTCACCGTCGCCGGATTCGAACAATAGTATGGACTCGCCGAGCACGCGTCCGAGGTCGGCACGGTTCAGCTCATCGATGACGAGCACGTGCTCGCCGTGCTCGGCGGCCTGATTGGCTTGCAGCAGATCCCCTGGCCGTACCTCGAACGCAAGCCCGCCCGGACTCGGACGCGGGAACAGACCGACGACGAAATCCTCATAGGTGCGTGCGGGGTGGAACTGGATGCGGGTCGCGGCGCCGACGCGATCGGCCAGCCTCCAGGCCAGACGGGTCTTTCCCGTGCCGGGCGGTCCTTCGAGGACGACGAAGCGCCGTTCCCGCAGCAGATCGAGCACATCGTCCTCGTGCCAGCGCGGAAAGATGGCATCCGCGATCTGTCGAGTCCGTGTTTCCCAGCGTGCCCGGGCGCTGCCGGTCAGCGGCGTGCCGTGCTCGTCGAAGAACAGATCGAGCAGGTCGGCGACCCGTTCAGCGTCCAGCTCGCTGCGTACCGGCGTGGCCGCGTAGATCACCCTCGCGTAGGACTTGAGCGCCGCGGAGATGTCGGGCCACGAGGCCTGGACCGCGGGCGGTACCTCGGTCGTGATGTCGAGCAGATCCGGTTTCACCCAGGTTCTGCCCTCGTGCAGGCGCGAGAGGGCTTTCAACCGGCGTCGATGTCCGGGGCGACCGAGTATGTGCGCGTCCGAGCCGAAGCCATCGGTGCCGATGACCAGCACCGCCACGCTGCCCTGTTCGCCCGGGAACCATACGAGCGAGGTACCCTGATAGGGGCCAGCGCTGGGGTTCTCGGCCGTGATCCAGCCCGCGTAGGATGCCGCGTCGTCCTTCTTTTGTAGATTGACGCGCAGTTGCCAGGCATCGCGATGGTGACGTGCGCGGTGACATCGTTCATCGTAGACCTCGTCGAGCAGCGTTCGAACGGCCTCACTGTCGCCCATCAACGGCCAGTCCCGGCCTTGCGCCATGCCGGCGATGAGCTTGTCGAACGCGGTCATGAGCGGCTCCTTTTGTGTTCCGTTGTCCCGGTCGGTGACACTGCTCGGCAAGCCGCCACTCTACACATCGGCACGGACCGAACCCATGCCAACCACGACCCCACTATTCTCCGCTCACGAATACCAGCGCCGCCTGGCCGCGGTGCGCGCGTCGATGGCCAGACTCGAGATCGACCTGCTGTTCGTCGAGGATCCATCGAACATGGCCTGGCTGACAGGCTATGACGGGTGGTCGTTCTACGTCCATCAAGGCGTGCTCGTCCTGCATGACGAGGATCCGATCTGGTGGGGGCGATCGCAGGATGCGAACGGCGCGGTGCGCACCGTGTACATGGACGACAGCCGGGTCGCCTGGTATCCCGATCACTACGTGCAGTCGACACTATGCCATCCGATGGAGCTGTTGGCGGCGATGATTCGCGATCGTGGCTACGGGCACAAGCGCATTGGCCTGGAGCTGGAGAACTACTACTTCTCCGCCAAGGCCTTCCTGGTCCTACAGCACGAGCTGCCCGATGCGTCGCTGGTCGATGCCACGGCCCTGGTCAACTGG
>JAGRHX010001426.1 GCA_020444775.1 Gammaproteobacteria bacterium | reverse complement strand
ACCGTCAGCCAGCGACAGGTGTTCTCTAGCTGGCGAACGTTACCCGGCCAGTCCAGGGTGGTCAGATAGTGCTCGACCTCGGGTCGCAGTATCTTGCGCTCGGTGCCCAGCTCGTCCGCGGCCGCGCTGAGAAAGTGATTGAGCAGGGCCGGAATGTCCTCACGCCGCTCGCGCAACGCCGGCATGTGGATGCGGATCACGTTCAAACGATGAAACAGATCCTCCCGGAAAGCGCCCTGCGCGACGCGCTTCTCCAGATCCTGATGGGTCGCCGCGATGATGCGCACGTCGACCCGAATCGGCACATGTCCACCGACCCGGAAGAATTCCCCATCGGAGAGCACGCGCAGCAGGCGCGTCTGCAGGTCCGCCGGCATGTCGCCGATCTCGTCCAGGAACAGCGTGCCGCCGTGGGCCTGCTCGAAACGCCCGTGACGCTGCGCTTGGGCGCCGGTGAACGCACCCCGCTCGTGACCGAACAGCTCCGACTCCAGCAGATCACGTGGTATGGCGGCGGTGTTCAACGCGATGAACGGTCCCTTGGCCCGCGGGCTGTGCCGATGCAGGGCGCGCGCCGCGAGCTCCTTGCCGGTGCCGGACTCGCCGTTCACCAGCACCGTGATATTGGAGCGTGACAGGCGGCCGATGGCGCGAAACACCTCCTGCATGGCCGGGGCTTCGCCAATAATGTCCTTGGGGCTGTCATTGGAGGGAAGAGGGATTTCCACATTCTTCTCACGCGCATGCTCCAGGGCGCGCACCGTCATGGCCACCGCTTCGTCGATGTCAAAGGGTTTGGGCAGGTATTCGAATGCCCCTCTGCTATAGGAGGAAACGGCGCTGTCCAGGTCTGAATGCGCGGTCATGATGATGACCGGCAATTGTGGATACTGATCGTGTACCGTGGACAGCAGATCCAGCCCGTTGATTCCCGGCATACGGATGTCGCTGATAATGGCGTCGGGTCGTTCCTTTTCCAGGCGATGCAGCAGGTCTTCCCCGTTTTCAAAACAGAGCGTGGAAAGACCGGTTCGTGTGAGCGACTTTTCCAGCACCCAACGAATCGACTTGTCGTCGTCAAGTACCCAGACAGAGTTGTGTTTGCTCATAGCCATTGATCCTGTGTAGTCGAAATATTCAGGCCTTGAAGGTGTGATGCCGAATATCCTTAGTCTGTCGTTTTGTGTTTAATCGTTTTTTGGTCGGCCACCGGAATAAAAATGGCGAACCGTGTATGCCCGGGTTTGCTGTTGCATTCAATCATCCCTCCGTGCTGATTGATGATGGAGTGTGCAATCGACAGGCCCAGCCCGGTGCCCTCTGCACGGCCGCTGATCATGGGGTAGAAAATGCTGCCGATCAGTTCTTCAGGGATGCCGGGCCCGTTGTCGATGACTTCCACCCGCGCAGCGAGGCGGTGGAAGGTGGAGCCGATGGTCACGTTTCTCAGCACCCGCGTCGTCAATCCAATGGTGCCGGTGCTGTGGCGAACATTCGGGCTCTCCAGTGCCTGCATGGCATTGCGCACAATATTCAGTACGGCCTGGATCAGTTGTTCCGGGTCTGCCATGACCTCCGGAATGCTGGGGTCATAATTGCGTTCGATGTGGATGTCCTTGTCCTGCACCTCTGCCTCGATCAGGTTGCGCACGCGCTCCAGCACCTCATGGATATTGATGGGGCGCAGCTCCGGGAGCTTTCTGGACCCCACCAGTCGGTCAACCAGTTTGTGCAGGCGGTCTGCCTCTTCGATGATGACGTTTGTGTAGTCGGTCAGCTCGCTGTCGG
>JAGRHX010001425.1 GCA_020444775.1 Gammaproteobacteria bacterium | reverse complement strand
AGGGATTCGAGTGCCTTTCGATAGTCGAAGCCCGCGCCCATCGGATTGGTCTTGGCATCGTGCTGATGCAGGATGTCCAGATTCAGGGTATTGGGCCACCACTTTGTGACCGACGACTCATTCGAGGTGATGGCACCGTGCATCACCGGACATTTGCCGGTCGCCTTCTCTGCAGTTGCACTCATCGTTGCGCTCCTGGCTGTAGGTGTTGTGCGAAAGCAGTCTAGGCAACGTCTATACAATACCGCCAATGAATTGTATCAATGCTATCGATAGATCAACGCTATAGAATCTGTCGTGCCGACCGCGCTCGCTTGACGTCCACCCGAACTCTACCCCCGCCTGACGGGGGCCAGCGCAGGGCTGTGCGATGGTGATCGTCGTGTCGACCGCATCATGGTCACTTGAACGGATCCGCCGCCGTTCAGGCCGCGCCAGCCTTGCCCGGCGGCGCTACCCGCGCGGCGTCAGCCGCCGCGCGCCCGGCGCTGGCGGATGGTCCATCGCGCGCAGGATGGTGGCGTTCATGGTGTACACACCCATCACGGCGGTGAGCTCGAGCAGGCCCTTCTCGCCGTAGCGTTCACGCACTGCCTGCACGGTCGCATCGCTGACCTGTTTCGACTCCAACAGCTCACGGCCATAGCCGATGATCAAGGCCTCGTCGGCGGTCAGACCATCCAAGGGGGCCAGCGTGTCGATGGCATGAAAGGCCTCTTCCCGAGCCCCTGCCGCCAGCCCGAGCTTGACGTGCGGCGCCCAGATGTAGTCGACATCGGCGGCTCGCACGGCGGTGCAGATTGCAAGCTCGGTCTCCGCCGGCGTGAGCGTGCTATGGAATCGAAGGTGCTCGACCAGATCCGAGAGCAGCGCACCGGCCTTGCCCGCGTAGGTGAGATAGCAGCTCGGTGGCGGCATGGTGGTCCGCGTTCGAGTGATATGGCGGATGGCATCACGGGTCTCCTCGGAGAAGCCGTCACTGTCGGCTGGCATCGGTAGACGCGGCATGCGTGGATTCCTCGGATGTTTCGGTCACATGCTCGGGCGCGTGGCGATTCAGGCAATGCCCAGGGCCGTGCGCAACGAGCGATGGAAATGGATGAGGGCCGGCTCGTTGCGCCCATAGACGAGAGTCGACTGGGCACCGGAATGGAAGCCGGCCTGGATGGTCTCGCTCAGCGGAAAATCCTCGGCTTCCACGGTCGCGAGCGCGATGTCGTAATTCTTCTGCCAGTGGCGCCTCGCGCTCTCCGTGGTAACCGGCTCCGGCGCATACAGGGCGAAGGTGACCGTGCTGCGGTCCGGATCGTCACCATCGGGATAGGCGCTCCAGATTTCGACGTGGTCCGCCTGCCAGATGAACACCGTGTTCGGGAACAGGACGTAGATGACCGCTGTCAGTGGCAGCAGACTGCGCGACTCAGGGGCTTCGTCACGCAGTCGCTCGAAGCCCTTGCGGGCCGCGACCATGCGCAGGTTGCGACCGTACGCATCGAAGGCCAGGACGCTTGCATCGATCAGCGGATTGACCGTGGTCGGATGCAGGACGGGCAGATGGTAGACCTCGAGAAAGGTATCGATGACGATCTTCCAGTTGAAGGCGTAGGACATCGACTTCGATTGGAACAGCACGTAGCGGTCCAGACCATACGCCGCGAGCTCCGGCATCAGACCGCCCAGGTGCGCATCCAGATCGAAACCTTCACCCGGACCGGGCTGAACGAACAGCAGACCATCCTTCTCCACCACCGGCAGCGGAGTCAGACCACGGCTCGCCTTGTCGATGTCGCCGAACCGGCCTTGCTGGGGTAGAGCGACCAGTCGTCCGTGACTGTCATAGGTCCAGGCGTGATACGGGCAGGTGATGTGTCGGCCGGTATGGGCGCAGCCCTCCAGCAAACGTGCGCCGCGATGACGACAGACATTCAGGAAGGCGCGGGCGGCGCCATCCTCGCCGCGGACGACGAGGATCGGCACACCGGCGAGATCGTGGGTCAGATAGTCCCCCGCCGCCAGGAGCTGTCCGGACAGACCGAGGAGTAGCGGCATCTGACGAAACAGCAGCTGCCGTTCCCTTCGCAGGCGGTCCACATCGGTATAGGCCGTGATCTCGTTCTCGAACGGGGCATCGGCCAGCGATTGGGTCCTGCGCGTCTTGTAGTCGAGCAGGCGTTCGGCGAGCGCGATCTCTTCTGCGCGTTGCATGCTTCGGATCTCTTCGAGGAAGGGTCGGCCATCAGTATAGATCCCGTGCCGACGGCGTTCAGCTCTGGTCCACGGGAGCGCATACACGCTAATGGTGTTGCCCTCTGCTCGAAAGCATGATACCGGTCAGGATTGGTGAGACTGCCGCGTTCGCGGCGTACATGCGCGCAGCCCGGCGCGTCGGATGCCTCGCTGTGCGACCAACCCGAGGAGGACGGTCACGATGCTCGAGCGACTGATATCTGGGGACAATCACATCGATCTCACCTATTGCCCGCCGGACCTCTGGTCCAGCCAGGCACCGGCGAAGTGGAAGCAGCAGGTGCCACGGGTGAAAGAGCTGGATGACGGCTGCCATTGGTTCGTCGAGGACCAGGACAAGGGCATGTGGAACGGGGTTGGACCGGGTTTTCTCAAGCGCACCCCCGGGACCTTTGCCCGCATCGACCAGATGGCCGAGCTGGGGTTTGTCTGGGATCACAACCCTGGCGCTCAGCCCAGACCGACCACCTCGGCGCTGCGCCTTGCGGATCTGGATCGGGGCGGTCTGGACGCCGAGGTGGTCTACGGCTGCCTCATGATCAACGACATGATCGCGGACGGTGAGCGTCGCGCCTGGGCCGATCGGATCTACAACGACTGGGTGGCGGACTTCGCGCGCAGCGCCGATCCGAACCGCATCTATCCGCTCGCCATCGTTCCGAGCAACGACCCACAGGCCGCCGCGGACGAGGTGCGCCGCTGCGCCAGGATGGGCCTGCGTGGCGGCGATCTCGGCTTCAAGAGCCTGAGCATGCCGCTCTATCAGCCGGAATGGTTTCCGCTGTGGGAGGCGGCGGCGGAGTGTAACTTCCCGATTGCCTTCCACTCCACCGGCTTCAAGAACGTACGCGCGCCCAACACACCCGAGGAGGAGCAGAAATACCTCACGCAGTTTCGACTGGTGCGCTCCTCACTGTTCCAGCTCGATACCATGGAGGTGCTGGTCTCCCTGATCGCCTCGGGTGCCTGCGAGAAATATCCGGGCTTCAAGTTCGTGCTCGGCGAATCGGGGGTGACCTGGTTGCCGTACGTGTTCGACCGACTCGATACCGAGTACGAGGACCGGGCACGCAGCCTCGGTTTCTCGCTGAAGCCCAGTGATTATTTCCGACGTCAGGGTTTCGTCACCTACCAGCAGGACAAGTACCTGGAGCCCATCATCCCGTTGGTCGGTGAGGACAACATCATCTGGGGCGCTGACTATCCTCATCCGGACTGTGTGTGGCCGGATTCACGCGAGACCCTGGAACGGAATCTGGGCCACCTGCCCGAGCACGTGCAGCGCAAGATCACCTATGACAACGTCGTGAAGCTGTACGGGCTGCGCTGAGGCAATCTGCCGCCCGGTAACCCGCGGCGGTCTGAATCGGTCCACGGCTTCGATCGATTCAGACCGCTGCCCGGATATCCTTCCACGCCTGCCGCGCCCGGACGTGACACAACCCAGTCATACCGCCGTCCAAGAACTGAGACACTCCAGTCATCTGCGTCTCATCTAATTCTCGACTCGTACGAGCAACCTTTACGAGGGGAGAACGATGAGACATGCATTCAGATGGGCATTGATCGGTGCGTTGTGCATCGGCCAGGGACTGGCCCTGGCGCATGATGGCGGTCATCGCCGACACCATGGACATCACGGCCACCCGGGCCAGGGCGGCCATGCGCGCGACGGCGTTGCCCGCGGCACGGTATTTTTGGATCGCAACGGCAACGGCGAGCGCGACGCCCGCGAGCCGGGCATCCGCGGCGTCAGCGTCTCGAACGGCGTGGACGTGGTGCGCACCGATCGCGACGGCCGCTATAGCATCGCGCTGCCCGAGGAGAGCATCCTGTTCATCACCAAGCCGGCCGAGTACGAGGTGCCGGTGGACGAGAACAATCTGCCGCAGTTCTACTACATCCACTATCCGATGGGCACACCGATGGTGGCGGATTTCCAGTATCCGGTGATCGAGCCCACCGGCCCGCTACC
>JAGRHX010001523.1 GCA_020444775.1 Gammaproteobacteria bacterium | reverse complement strand
AGATCGCAGCCGCAGGTGATAAGGCTGGGCTCCAACTGCTCACCCGTTGCGGCGCAAAATTAGCCGAGGTACTGCGCGGGGTTCAAGAACCACTAGAGATACTATTCCCAGAAGGGAATAATGGGTTGGGTGCCCACATTTATCAAGACTCATCTACTGCCCAGGTCGCCAACCAACTGATCCAGCAGGCCATACAAACGGCTCTTGAACAGTTGCCACAGGAACAAGGACTACGCATTTTGGAGGTGGGGGCTGGTACAGGCCGTAGCATTACCGGCCATATTCTGCCGCACCTGCCTGCAGAGCGCGCAGAGTATGTTATTACTGATGGTAAGCGAACGTTTCTGGGGCAAGCCCAAGAAAAATTCCAAGAATATAATTTTGTACGCTATGAACTGTTAGACATTGAGCGTCCACCAACCCCCCAAGGTTTCACACCGCATCTGTATGATTTGATCATTGTGAGCCATGTTCTGCACACAACGCAAGATTTAAGCCAGACGCTGGGCCACCTTCGACAATTGCTCAAACCTGGCGGCATCCTTTTGATTCTGGAAACAACCGCTCGCCGCAGATGGATCGATCTGACCTTTGGCTTGACGGAGGAATGGTGGCGCTTTACAGATACAAACATTCGCCCAAACCATCCACTTCTCAGCGTTCACCAATGGCAAGACCTTTTGCAAACCGCCGGTTTCCAAGAGGTGGCTTCTGTGCCAGAAGAACCCTTTGCAGCAGGACATATGATTGAGAAGGTATTCGTAGCTCAAGTTGGCGCGACGACCCAGGGGCGACATTGGTTGCTCTTTGCCGACAGAAATGGGGCCGCAGAAGCCCTGGCAACCCATCTGCGAAGACGAGGCGAGCAGCCGATTTTGGTTTTGGCCGGGAACGGCTATGAACAGTTGGATGAGCATACTTTTCAAATCGACCCATGCCAAGCTGGTGAGTATCAGCGTTTGCTGCAAGCTGTGCCGGAATTAGCGGGTGTTGTCCATCTATGGAGCTTAGATTCGCACAAGATTGAGACTGCAGCAGATCTGGAAGCAGCCTCACAGCAAAGCTGCGGTACGACACTACTGCTCGTGCAATCCATGTTGCAAACGCTTTCTGCTTATCCCAGTTTATGGCTAGTGACTCGGGGCGCACAGACCGTCGTTGCCGAAGATTCAACCCGTGGCTTTGCGCAAGCCGCCCTTTGGGGTATGGGACGCGCCATTGCGCTCGAACATCCTGAACTCAATTGCGTCTGCTTGGATCTGGATACACAGATGTCGTCTGAGACGCAGGGTGAAATGCTCTGTGCAGAACTTATGGGAGCTACATCTACAAATCGCGAACAGCAGGTTGCATTGCGTCGAGACCGTCGCCTGACTGCCCGGCTTACGCGCTATGCCGAGCAGAGACAAGAACCATCGCAGAGCATCAAGCTCCCGATTGTCGAAGATGGGGCTTATTTGATTACTGGCGGGCTAGGTGGGCTTGGACTACTGGTAGCAAAGCGACTGGTTAAGGAAGGCGCCCGTCACCTCGTGCTGATGGGGCGGAGCCAACCCAAGCCCGAAATTCGGCCCCAATTGGAAAGCTTGCGGGCAATGGGGGCCGAACTCACCATTGTTCAGGCGGATGTTGCAATCCATGAACAGGTAGCACAAGCGCTTGACAAGGTCAATCCACAGTATCCCTTGCGTGGCATCATCCACGCGGCCGGTGTCCTAGAAGATGGCGTACTCCTGCGACAGAATTGGCCGCAATTTAGCAAGGTGCTTGCGCCCAAAATGATGGGGGCCTGGAATCTGCATCAGTTGACACGGGAGATGCCGCTGGACTTCTTTATCCTATTTTCGTCCGCGGCGGGGCTTCTTAGTAGCCAAGGTCAAGCCAATTATGCGGCGGCCAATACATTCCTTGATGCTTTTGCCCATTATCGAGCAGGGCAAAATATGCCTGCTTTGAGCATCCTTTGGGGGGCTTGGTCTGAGGTGGGCACAGCAGCAGACGTGGCGTCCGATATCGAGGCGCAGGGCTTGGGCGCAATTGCACCGGAACAGGGAATCGATATCTTTATGCACCTTTTGACCCAACCCGTTCCCGTTGTTGCAGCCACCCCGGTGCAGTGGCAACAATTCCTGGCAACGAGCGCTGGCCACAATAGGTCGTTCTTCGAGCGCTTTTCCGCTGTAACCACTGCTGCTGCCGCCGTAACGGTTGAAGAGCTCAGCTTTCGCCAACAATTGGCGCAGACCCCTGCGAAGCAACAGCATGCTTTCATGCTACAACATTTGCAGACAGTTGCCGCCAAGGTCTTGGGATGGCGTGATCCAAAACAGATCTCTCCAGAAGAGGGTTTGATGACATTGGGGTTGGATTCGCTGATGGCGATTGAACTGC
>JAGRHX010001424.1 GCA_020444775.1 Gammaproteobacteria bacterium | reverse complement strand
GGCCGCCATCAGGCCGGCCGGGCCGGCCCCGATCACCGCGAGGGTTGGCGCCCCATCGCCTCCAGATGCTTGCACGGCTGGCGTTCGGGGCGACGCGTGCTAGTCGAATGGCACGGCCATCTCGACCGAGAGCTGTTGGTTGCCCTCGCTGTCCAGCGCGGCCCGCTGCTGCCCGTTGAAGGAATAGGCGGCGTTCAGCCTGGTGTCGCGCGGCAGCACGCTCCAGTGCAGCGGGGTACTGACGCCCACTTCGATGGCATGCGCCCGGTAATGGGCAATGCCTATGCCGTCGTAGGTGTAGCTGCCCGTGAACGCTGTACCCTGCGAGGTGATGGCCTGGACACCGGCCTTGGCCTGAGCGCTCAAACGCTCGGTGCGGATGCCGTTGCCACGCACATCGTATTGAGTCGGCGCCTTGAACTGCCAGATGCCCTTCAGTCCGAGCATCGGCCGGATCACGGTGCCGTCGGTCCGATAGAGGTTGTAATAGACCGTCGGGCCGAAATTGACGCTGCCGATGGACACAGTCTGGCCGGAGATGCGTTGACCGTTGCTGTCCGTATAGGCGTGCTGCCGCTCCTCGAAATAGCTGATCCCGACGGACGGCAGGATGTCCCAGTCGCTGGTGGTCCACTGTCCGGTGAGGTTGGTCTCGAGCTGCCAGCGGGTGGTGTCGTAGTCGTCGGTATAGGTGCCGATGGGGCTGATCTTGTTGTCCGACTGGCCCATGGCGGCGCGCGCGTCGACGATCAGGTGCTCGTCGAGCCGGGACACCACATACGGCCCGACCATCCAGCCCCGGCCTTCACCATCCGGATTGCTGCCGGTCGCCCGTTCGTCGAACCAGTCGACCTGGCCCATCACACCGACCCGCGTGTCGGCGCCGACGCGGAAATCGCCGCCGAAGTAGATGACCGCGAAGTCGCTCTCGCTGTCCCCACCGCCGCGCTCGTCGTGAATCTGACTCCAACGGCCCTTCATCCACAGATTGGCGGCCGCGCTCATGGCCGGCTCGCTCTGCTCGGGTATCGGCTGGCTGGCGCCGTCTCGAGCCGATGCACTCAGATCCCGGTACCAGCGCTCGAGCGACGCGAAGCTCAGCGCGAACTCTCCGGAGAACTGGTTGCTGCTGTTGTTCACCGTCAGGCTCAGCGGCACCGGCCCCCCGACCGCACTCTCCAGGTGTGGCATCAGTGACTCGGCCTGACCGAGAAAGCCGCGAATGCCCTCGCCACCAAAGCCGTGCCCGGTGACAAGTCCGGACAGCCCGACGCCCTGGGCGGCGAGATTACGCGCATGGTTGCCGAGCTGATTGTTGACTGCTTGCTGGGTCTGCTGCGCGGTCACGACGTTCGACGCCGGGGTCTGGGCGGCCGGGGGTTGAAACGCCACCTTCACCTGGGTCGCCGCGCCGTTGGTGTTGTTGGTGACGTCCTTGGCGACGCCCGCGGCGATATCCAACGTGATGTCGCCCAGGCCGTCGGGTGTGATGGTGGCGGTGTACAGACTGGTGCTGACCTGGGTGAAGGCGGATATCGCGGCGTTGACCACGGTCACGTCGCTGGCCGTGAACTCGCTGACCGCCTCGCTCCATTCGAAGCTGACGTTGAACGGCGCCTTGGACTGCACCGCCGCCGGCGCATTCTTGATGGTCACCGTCGGCACGGTGCTCTTGAACAGCACGTGCGTCGCGCTGCCCTTGAGGGCGTTGGTCGAGCTGAACAGCTCGAACTTCATCGTGATATCGGTGCCGGGGTTGGCCGGCAGGTTGAAGTTGATGCGCTGCCCCGCGATGGTGGCGCCGCTCAAGATGAAGGTCGGAACGGTGGCCAGCGGCGATGGCATCCCGAACATGCTGGTGCTCTCGCCCATCAAGAACTCGATTCGGGTGGCACCGGCGGTCGCGCCGGTCTGCAGCACCGCCAGGGTGAGCTCGCCGGTGCCAGCACCGCCGAGGTTGACCTCGAGCGAGTACGCGGCATCGGCGAAGGTGGCTCCGCCTATCACGCTCAGCACCACCTTGTCGCCAACCGCGAACGCCGGGAGCGTCGTGCTCCCGACCAGCAGGGTGTCGCCGCTGATGAACTCGGTGGGCTGATTGGCTATTTGCTTCAGCGGCTCGGTCAGGAGTGTCGACGCGGTCGTGTAGAAGTCGTAGGCGAGCGCCGAGGCTGACAAAAGGGTCAGCGAGGTCGCGAGCAGGAGTCGTGCTTTGATGGACATGTTTCCAGTTCGAGGTCGCGCGTAGGCTCGATGAAAAAACGCTGATGAATCAGCGTTTACCCAGTGGCACTTCGGATGTGCCACCGAGGTCGACGACGTGAGTCGTCGACCTCGTCAGCAAAGCGGAAGTCGCGATTTCGCTTTGCTCGGCTGATGGATCCAGGATGGAATGAATCAATGCTTCCATCAGGGACCATCACAGGGACCATCACAGGGACCACCACAGGTCCGTGCGCGGCCCGAAGGTGTTCTCGGCAGGCTCCAGGAGAGTGGCTGCTCATCGAATGCGACTCGACCGTTCGGGAAGAAGCTTCGGAGCCGCGTCGATGACCCGCTCTACCGCGGCAGTTCGGCCGCCCGGACGGCGACGGGCTGGACGATTGCAGACATCACGCGGCGCGTAGAACGGCAGGCATGACGCGCCGAACATCATTCCACAAGCGTGCGCCAGGTGGAACCCCGTTCGCAGGGCCCGGCCGCCGTCGTGTCGTCCACCCCGGTGCCCCCGGTGCCCCCGGTGTCCTCGACGTCCCCGGT
>JAGRHX010001423.1 GCA_020444775.1 Gammaproteobacteria bacterium | reverse complement strand
CCATGGCCCGCGAGCTGGAGCCCTTCGGCGATGGCTACGTGGTAGCCGAGCACCATGGGCACTGGGCCGTCGGCTGGGTAGACGGCTACAGCGTCCGTGTGTACGAGGCAGACGGTACGACGCTCACGCCTGCGTTCGTACGATTGTGCGAGCTGCAAGACGCGATGGCCGACTACCCAAGCCTCGACGATGACCGGTACAGTGAGCTGCAATTCGAGGCAGCGCACGATGCGATCGAGCAAGAAGGTCAGTGGTACGTGAGCGACGCCCCCGACACGTGGGTGGGTGACGTCTATAGCTGGCTTTCCGAGCACATGCCAGATGAGCTGGAAGACGACGGCCAGGATCAAGGCGCCTACCCGAGCACTGAGTCGGTATGGGCGGCGCTTGACGCCCTGGGGTACTTGGAGCCCGACGACGACGACGACCGGGAGGCACAACCATGATTGATCACGACTACATCCGCATCGATGACCAACAGGCGCATGATCGCGCACTCGCGCTGGCGCGCGGTCGCTACCAATCGGCCTTGCTGCACGGCGAGGCGCGGCTAAGCGGCGCGGAGCTGCAGGGCAAAGCTCGACGGTACGGGGGGCGTTATCGCGACAGTCGACGCGCGCTGCTGCGTCGGATGACGGCTGCAGGTATTGCATGGCATGAGGAGCGGGGCGAGCACGGCACGCGCGTTCTGGTGGTCGGGTAGATAGTGTGTGACTGTGCGGCGCCCGGAGCCTAACGGCCCGGGGCGCCGATTGTTGGACACCATCACAGGAGACAGCAACGTGAAACCGATTCAAGAGTACCAGGTAATCTGTCACGGTGTGGATCACACGCAGTACTTCCCTGGATGCGGCGTCTGCCGCACGCCGTTCACCGACGTTGCGATCGGTATCGGAGAAACCACGGCGGAGGCGCTTGACGACGCACTGGACCAACTGGCGCAGGGCGATTGGAATGTCGAGCACCATGACGCCAGTATGCACGCGGAGCACGACGACTGTTGCGATCTGGCGCGTGCGTTCGATGCGGATGAGGAGATCAACCCGGAACTTTTCGTGTTCGTGAGCGTTCGGGTAAGGTAGCAGGTGAGACGATGGCTAGAAGCAAAGCAGAGCAGACCCGCATCGACAACGAAGCTCGCGAGGCAATCGAACGCCTCCGGGAGCTGTGCCCGCCGGGCACCACAATCTACAGCGCAGTGCGCTCCGTCAGCCGCTCCGGCATGAGCCGCACAATCGACTTTTTCGCGATCGATCGGTGTGACGGCGGCATGCTGTATCTGACCGGCTTGTTCGAGGCAGCCAACGCGGGCGTCTACAAGCGCAATCGTGACGGCGCGCTCAAGGTAGGCGGGTGCGGTATGGATATGTGCTTCTCGGTGGTCTACAGCACCGCGACGCGCGTGTGGCGTGACACGCCAGAGGCGCGCGATCATGAGCGCCGAAACCCGCGCGGCGGCTCGGGGCCGGGGTACATGTGGCGATCGGAGGTGCTGTGATGGCCGGCGCGGTGCACGCGGGGGTGCTGCGGGTCATAGACCGTGTGCGAGCTGGCGCGCTGCCGCCACTTGTCATGCCATGGGATATCTGGCACACAGTACGGCACACCGATGACCCATCGCCATTGGAAACGCTGTTTCAACGCGGCGCGCGCAGGCTGAGCATCGATCTGTTTGAGGATCTAAGGGCGCGGTTCACCGCCGACGCTATCGGCCGCATGCACATAGAGCTGCCCATACTGAGCCACTACCAGGATCCGAAGGCGCGCGCCGGGCAGGCGTTTCATGAGCTTGCGCATGCGGTAGGTTGGCTGACGGGCGAGCTTACAGCGTGGCAAACTGCCGAGCAATACGCACTAGAAGAGTGCGCGGCGGAGCTGACCAGTTGCGAGGTACGCGCGCGGCTAGGCCAGCTGCGGGAGGTCGACGTAAACTGGAGCGCTATCTACATCGGCCATTGGGCTGACAAGGGCGGCGATCCACGTGCCGGACTGGAGTACGCGCTAGAGCAGGCGCCAGTGCGCGCCGATCTGATATTGGAGGTATGCAATGGATCTGCATGAGCGAGCGGCGCTTGCCGCCGAAACGGCTGAGAGTTTCGAGGCACGCGCGGAGCGCGAAGCACAGCGCGACCCGGCGCTGTCCGCCCACTACTGGCAGCGGGCCGCGCAGGCCTGGCGCGAGTACCAGCGACTGGAAGCGCGAGCGTCGAAGCTGGCGCGAGGCATCAAAGACGAAAGCGAGGCAGCGTAGGACATGGCACGAACGATCCGATTCAGCGTGAGCACAAGGCCGGCTACGGCGGCGGGTACGTTCGGTGCCCAGAATGCGCGGCTAGGCCGTGACTAGCGGGCGGCGCTACTATGTAGGCTGGAGCTTCCGCAATGGACCCTACGGACCAAGAGGCGAGTATGCGGTGAAGGTCATCACCTGCGGCCACAAGCACCGCAGCGTGCGGACTGCTACACACTGCGCGGCGAAGCTCGACCATCACAACGTGGGCCGATGGCCAGGAGG
>JAGRHX010001422.1 GCA_020444775.1 Gammaproteobacteria bacterium | reverse complement strand
GCGCCCAGACTCGGCGGCCAGCAGCGTTGGCTGCTGGTCGATGAGGACCACGGCCTGCTCGAGCAGGTGCCGCGCTGCACCGCAGCCTGGGCGCGGCGCTGCTCGGTCCGGACGCAGCAACAGGGCGATGCGCTGTGGCTCAATGGTGCGAACTTCAAGGCCGAGGTGCGCACCGTTCAACTGGATCTGGCCAACGGGCTCGAGACGCTCGAAACGGGTGATGCTCCCCTGCTGACGGCGTCGGCGCTGTTGGACCTGGTCTCGCAGACTTGGCTCGAACGCCTGATTGGGATGGCGCGGCGGACCCACGCAAGCCTGCTGCTGGCGCTCAGCTACGACGGTCGAATCGCGCTAGAGCCTGGTATCGAGCTCGATGCGCAGGTAGCGGCGCTGGTAAATCAGCATCAGCTCACCGACAAGGGGTTCGGTGCTGCGCTCGGACCCGCCGCGGTCGGCGTTGCCGAGCAGGCACTGCGCTCGAGCGGCTTCTCGGTGCATACGGCGCGCAGCGACTGGCTGATTGGGGCTGCAACCGCACGGCGAGTCGGCGCTTCGGCCTGTCGCGGCACACCGGCGCGTCAGGACCCGGGTTCGCCGGTCGATGCATGCATCGACACGGTTGACGGCACCGCTTTGCGGCGTGCCCTCATCGATGGCTGGTGCAGCGCGGCAATCGCGATGGCGCCGGAGCGTGCCGCGGCTCTAGAGGCCTGGCGGACGCGGCGACTGGCCGCCGTGAGCGCGGCGGGCAGCGTCACACGGGTGGGCCACCAGGACCTTCTGGCCCTGCCGCAGCTGCGCTCAGGCGAGCCGCTGCAGGTCGGCTGAGCGCAGCGCTGCCCCGTCCAGCGCGCAATCCATCAGCACGTCGTCGCCCATGCGATAGATGTGGCAGGCCGGGCGCAGGCTGTAGGCCAGCCCCGAGCTGGCGGGCAGGCGCAACCCCGGTCGACCCGAACCGATGATGAGCGGCGACACCGCAATCTGCAGCCGGTCCAGACAGCGGGCCTGCAGAAAGCCTGAAACGGTGACGCCACCGCCTTCGACAAAGATGCGTCGCAGCCCGCGTTCACGCAGGTTGCGCACCACGGCGACGAGGTCCAATCGGCCATCGCGGCCCGCCAACGGCAGGATGTCTGCCCGCCCGTGCCGCCGGCGGCCGCGCTCGGCGCCGTCCAGACAGACCACCAGGGTCGGCGCCTCGGCGTCATTGAACAAGGTGTAGGACTCCATCAGCCGCAGACCCGGGTCCAGCACCACACGTACGGGGTTGGAGCCCGCGACCAGTCGGGTGGTGAGACGGGGATCGTCACGCTCGACGGTCACCGAGCCGACCACGATGGCGTCGCAAAGAGCGCGCATCCGGTGCAGGTGCAGGATGTTTTCCGGCCCCGTAACGCCGAGCGATTCCCCCTGGCAGGTGGCGATGCACCCGTCCAGGCTCTGGCCCAGATGCCCGACGGTCATGCCCTCGGCCGCGCCGTCAAAGAGCACGGGGAGATACAGCTCCAGCAGGTTGCGCGCCTCGCCGCGGACCTGAGCGCAGACCGACCAGTGTCCACCGCCACGCACGGTGAACAAGGCGTCGGCGCTGGACTCCGCGACCGGCTGCATGTACCCATCGCGCAGGCGATAGGTCCCTGGTGCCGGTGGTAAGGACCGGTCGGCGACCTGCAGCAATCCGGCCCACAGATCCGAGAGGCCGGTGCTCGAGGCGCCGGGCTCAGCGACCATTGAACACGCATGCACGAGTGACGTTACCACGCGACCTCGACGGTCGGACGGCCGTGCAGGGATGCTGGCGGTCTGGTCGCATGCCGATGCTGCCTCGAAGCGCTGTGCGCCAGCGCCGGCTACAGTCGTCGCAGGCGCAGCGTTAGGGGTCGCTTCGATTCTAGCTCGCCTTGCTCACCGAGTCGCGTCGAGAGGACCCTGGCTCACGTCGGCGCGATCGAGCCTTTCGCGACCAACCGCCATACATGGGGCGACACAGGGGGCGACACAGGGGGCAACGCAGGGGGCAACGCAGGGGGCAACGCAGGGG
>JAGRHX010000011.1 GCA_020444775.1 Gammaproteobacteria bacterium | reverse complement strand
AGGTCGTTGTGGTTGCTGCCGACTCCGCGGACATCGAAAACCTCGAGGTTCGGCAGGCCGTTCAGGGGAGGCAGGCTTCCGAACAGCTCCGCGCCAACCAATCGGACAGCGATGACCGAATCTCCGTCGGCATTGCAGGTTATCCCCTGCCATTGGCATTCCGTTCCAGGAGCGCCATTCCACCCCGTTCGAGAGGGCGGAAACCAGTTGTCGCCATCCGTATGCGTATAGATATCGTGAAGCACGGCCCGCTCCTGGGGAGGAATGGCGGCGTGCGCAATCGTCATGGCGGATATTGACAGAGCGACGGCGGCCAGGAGTCGTCTTGCCGCACCGCCAATCTTCGGCTGCGATTGGGGCGCATTTGTGACCCGAATTGGCGCAGTAGACCGAGGGCTGCTTCGTGCCATATTGATCGGTGTCATTTCATTACCTCTCGTCCGGGGCAAGCTTGATCGCCAGTCAGTCATGCGTCGACGCTCTCGACTGCCTGGCAATGGGCGGAGCTTGCCGGTATTTTCGATGCAACATGTTCCGCATATGGATTTGCTGATCAGGGGAATCGGATCGTGAAGAACGACGGGTGACTTTTCCCCCGGGTTCCCGGATTGAAGACGAGGTGGAGGAATATTTCGTCGCAGATGCAAAAGAATACGAATTCCGTATCGCACGGGCGGAGAGCCGGGGAAGGAAGCAGGGGCCGCAGTGGCAGAGCATGCCGTCGAGCCCCTGCTCGAAAAATGCTGCGTGGTTCCGAGCGTAGTCGACAAAGGACCATCTGATCCCCGCGGCGACGAAGGCCTTCGGTGCTTCGATGTCGCGGGTGGGAACTCGACTGGGTCGAATTCCTCGAGAGCGGGAATGCTCAAACCTACCCGACTGGCTGGTGAACTGGATTCTCGGGCGATCAGGCGTACGGGCAAATGCCCGCCACCCTGACTGCGCGGCATCGACGCCTGAGAATGCTACGGTTCGAATCCGTTCTCGAACAGACTTTGAATGACCGCGGAGCGGGCCAGATTGTTCAGGCTGTCCGGCTCGCTCAGGCTGGTGGGGCCGTAGGTGCCAACGCCGATCCAGTCGCGTTCGGTGCTGTTGAGGTCGTGCAGCTCGCCAATGACCGTCACGGAGCCGCCGGGCTGGATGTCGAAACTTGCGTTGATGCCACCGAAACGCGCGTCGGTCACGCAATTGGCGGCACTCACCATACTGCAGTCGAGCGGACCGGCGCTGCCGTGTCCGGGAAGCGACGCGATCAGGTGCGCGCCCGTCAAGGCCTGATCTCCCGTATAGCTCACGGTCAGATGAAAGCCGAGCGAGCCTCCGGCTAACGCATGGTCGTCGTCAAGGCTGAGGCTCGCAACAAGATCGCCGTGGGCCGAGATCGTCGTGTCGACCAGTACGTTGCCGGTAGTTGTCGGCAGTGGCGGCGCCTGAAGAAAACGGGCGCCGAGGACCGTGTGGTCCGTCGCTGATTCGAGGACATAGAACAGCGATCTGCTCGAACCGTCGTCGACGGCCTGTGCGCCCCGCGACTGGTAACCGGACAGGATTCCGTTAACCGGATCGAGTTGGGCAATAAAGCCGAGGTAGACCCAGGTCGAGCGCAGAGACTGGGACACGTCAACCGACAGGTCGCCGGATGGATTGGCCCGGGTGCGGAGCAGGTTGGAGGTGATCCGGGTCGGGTCACCCGGGAGGTGCCACTCCTCGACCACGCCGCTGCCATCCTTGTGCTCCCGCCGCAGGTAGGGACCCGAGCCATCACGACCTACCAGGAACTGGTCGCCGTTGGCGAGAATCGTGCCGTCATTGACATAGCACGTCCCTGAGCAGTTGTAAGGTGCATTGGCGACCGACCAGAGCGTGGCTCCGTCGGCCACATCGATCTTCGCGTTGTGCAATGAGCCGAGAAGATTGAGGTGTTGTTCGTCAAGGCGGTTCAAACCGAAGTCTCCACTGCCGGCAATATCTCCGGCCAGTTCGTTGGTGGCCCAGACTTCAGAACCATCGACACCCGAGAGCCTCCTCAAGGTTGCCGATGCGTCGGTACTGGAGCTCGGCATCAGTACATCATTGCCGAAAATCTCATAGTTGCCCGCGGCGCCGTCGCGGCTCCAGAGGACGGCTCCATCCTGGCGTGAGAACTTGTAGAGCCGATGGTAGGCACAGCGGCTATCGAAACCGCAGGGTACTGTCGTATCGATGTCGACGTAGACATTGCCGTCGGCATCGAGTTTCGGGCCCCAAGTGCTGGACTCGCCCTGCAAGGGTTCGTAAAGGACCTTGGTCCACAGCAATGCACCCGTCACGTGGTCGAAAAGATCGATCTGCAGGCCTCCGTAAGGTGGATTCGCCGATGGCGGATATCTTTGCGTACTGACCACCGCCACAACGTTCGCATCGGCGGCGAGATCCGGTCGTACCCAGACAGGCTGGAAACCCTGCTCGCCGAGCGCAAGCTCTTGCACGGACTCCCACAAGGTCGAGCCATCAGATCGGTCGACCGAACGTACGCGCACCTGAGCCCCTCCAGGCATGAAGGCGAAGGCGGCATTGACGCTTCGGTCCGGCGTGATCGCCGTAGCAGCATCCACGCCATTTGCAACCATGGGTATGGCGGTATCGGTCAACAGCGACCCATTCGAAATATCGATGGGCTGCAGGTAGGGTTTCCACAGGGCGGCACCCACCCCGGGATTGATGCTTGCGACGCCGACGACCCTGTCGCTCGAGGTCTGCCGGAAGCTCTGCCACTGAAGGGACTGCCCATCCGAGTTTGACGTCGGCAGCGGCGTGGCCCACAGGGTTGTGCCGGTGGCTGCGTTCAGTTTGACGAAATCGGTTCCGCTATTAAACAGAATCGAATCGCCCGCACAAACGCCGCCGTAGTACACATCGGGGAAGGATCTCGACCACCGATCCTGACCTGAATCGGCATCCAGACGCCGCACTGTGGCAGGGCCAAACACGATCGGCTCCGGAACAGCGTCTGCGCTGACCGTTACCTCGTAGGCTGAATCAATGAGAGTGGCCCAAAGAGCGGCTCCGTCGGACTGCCGATATGCGCGCAATTCGGAACCGATCTTCAAATAGAAAGAGTCGCCTCCAATAGCGGCAGTGGAGACGGACTGCCCATTTGACGGCCCCAATGCGACGTCCCAGAGTTCGAGTCCGTCGGCAGATATTCGCGTGGCGTGCACAACGCCGCCCAAATCGTAAGCCGCGTAGACACTGGAAGCAGCGTCAACCAGAAGCCGGTTGCTCTCGCAATCCGAAACGCCCGGTATCTTCTTCTTCCATAAAACATACCCCGTTCCTGCGTCGAGTCCCTGGAATTCGGAGCAACTTCCGATCGCCAGGCGGCCGCCGGACAAGATGGCCATATCCGATGCCGCCACCTTGCGGATCCAGAGAACGTCGCCGTCCGCGCCGATTCGCGCAATCTTCGGGCGGTAGCTGAGGCTCAACGACACGTAGGCGCCACCATCGTCGGCAGCGAGAATGGCCCCCGCTGTAAAGTATTCGCCGGCATCGAAGTAGTCGAGGTTGGCAGACCAGCGCAACGTTCCGTCAGCAGCAACGCGCGAGACTTGAAACTCGGCGGGGAAGTAAGACGTGCCGCCAAAGACCACATCGCCATTCTGGGCGAATCCGAACCCAGTGCGGTATGTCTGCCCCGGGTAGTAACGCGCCATCGAGGGCGGTGCCTGGTAGTTCCAGTTGTTTGTCCAGTCCGCGTGTGCCGTAGCAGGATGGGCGGCCAGAGCGGCGATGAGGATGGAAAGCGCTGCGCGGAGATTTGGCGTGCGTGATTGGTAGTTCATGAAACCCTCCTTGGCAGGTTGACGATTCCGTCTGGCCAACAGGCGAACTAAATCCTGGCCATTGAAAAAATATACGTAGGGGCGAAGCTGGCCGAGCTCGGCATTTGCTTTTGCGCATTATTGAAACACAAATTCCGAACGGGTTCCCCTGCAAAAGTCGGAGCGATGGTGGTGGACAGGATCCGGCCGGCCGGGGAACGTCTGGCTTGCCCTGCTGCAGGCCGCGGAAAACGCCTGAGAGATCGCGTCAGGCAGGGCGGGTTTGAAGGCCGCCCCTACAGAGCTAAGGCTGCGCGGGAGACACTTCTTGCGATCTGGACTGTTGCTGGCTACCTGCTCGCACGCTCCCAAGCCCCAACTTTCAACGAGACTCCAATGCAAACTCGATCGCCGCGCAGACCGCGGCG
>JAGRHX010001421.1 GCA_020444775.1 Gammaproteobacteria bacterium | reverse complement strand
CGTGCCGGCGCTGGCAGTCACGTGTCAGCGCCGATCAGACTCCGGCGTATGCGGCGGGCTCAGCCGCCCGGGCCCGCCGCGTCTTGACTCAATGCAGGCGCGAGATGGCCAGAGCCTCGCCAAAGCGTCGGCTGGCTTCGAGCAGATCGCCGTACTTTCGATGTCCGGCGCAGTGTTGGACACAAGCCTTCAAGATGATGTCCCTGCTCGGGCTGCGGTTCTTGAGGTAGTCCTCGAGCATGTTCTGCGGGATCTCCTGATTGTGGGGATCGTTACCGATCCGGCTCGAGATCACCGCCAGGGTCTGGACCAGCGCATCGCGCTCGCCGCTGCTGTCCAGATACGCCTGTAGCCAGGCCTGACCTGCCTCGGCGTCCTGCGCGCAGCTGGTGCTCTCCAGATGCTCCAGGAGCTGTTCGGCCGAGCAGCGCGCCGCACCAGCGGGCGTCGACACCGGGTGAGACTCCATCTCGCCGATGAGACGCTGATGCCAGGCAGTCATGTTGAGGAACTCGGCGCAGACATAGAGCAGACGCAGGCGCCGGGGATGGTCGAAATTGTCGTAGAACCAACCGAGCGCGTTGGTGTACTCGTAGCAGTGCATCGGCATGGAGAAATTCGGCGCGCCGTGGGTCTGCACGATGATACGGGCCGCCGCGACCTGACAGACGTCGATGATCCGGCGCGGGCTCTTGCCGGCCTTCAACAGCGCCGTGATCATCTCGAAGTTGTCTGGCGAATGCTTGTCCAGCAACGCTTCCAGCAAGGCCGCCTCCTCGGCCTCGGTGAGCGGCTGGGTATTGCCCAGGACCTCGAGCTCCTGCGCCGACACGCCCGCATAGGGCACCGCGTGCAGGGCCTCGCCCTCGATCCGTTCCTTGATGATGTTGCAGGCGGTCTCGTACAACGAGTACCAGCGCGGCCCTACCGCCATGTCGAGCACACCGGCATACAGCACGTGATGTGCGTTGTCCCAGCCGATGGCGTTACCCAGCTCTACCGTGGAGCGTGCTCTATAGCCCTTGTGACCGGTGGTGTACGAGCGGTTCATGTACATCCGGTCCTGAACGTCTATGAGCCCCGCGAACACCAGCTCGGCCAACGCCGCCTGGTGATTGGCGCGGTCGGCCATGATGCCGAGAAAGCCACTGTAGGCCTTGTTGACCTCGCCGCGGTGCACGCTCGTCATCCACTCGCCGAGCTGTTCTTGCAGCGGCGCATTAGACAGGGTCGGTGCCTGGTCGGGCCAGTAGACGACCGGCATCGGTGGATTCTCGGGCTGCATGGGCATGCCGCGGGTGTAATGCCCCGGAGCCTTGTTGAGCTTCTGGTTCCAGATGTCAAGGCCGGTCGGGATGTACCAGACGGTCTGTGCCACTGGCAACATCTCCAGTCCCTTTGGCATCAGGCGACTGAGATTCAACGAGGCACGCGCCGAGAGCATGCAGTGATCGTTGTTGACGAAGTTGGGATAACCATCGTCAATCCGCTCGTGATAGGGCACGTGGGTGTAGGGCGCGTGGATGCGCACGCATTCGGACAGCACCTCGGTCACCGGCCGGCCGGCCCGAACCAGATCGTAGAAGACCTGGCTGGCACCTTTCTGATCGCGCATCAACATGCGCTCTTCCATGTCGGCGTACTGCTTGGCGGAGTCGGCGTGATCGTTCGACGGCATCTGGGCGGCCATGGGGCTACCTCCGTGGTGGGGTGGGATCCGCGGGTGAGAATACGCCTGCCGATTCCGCGCAGGCAATCCGGAGCTTGACCAATTGATGAGAATATGATCTGCAGCGGTGTGCGTGCGGGTCGTCCCCGAACGCGTCGAGATCGGCGCCCGCGTTTCGCGGGTCGTGCGCATGCTGCATCGACCGTGCAGGTGCAGGTGCCGCCCGTAGCGACCGCGTACCAGGCCCGCGACCGCCCATCGCCGTCAACACGCGGTCAGCTCCGCATGGAGGTGACAGGCCACCTGATGGGTGGGGCCCAGCACCTCCAGGGTGGGCTCGGACTGCGCGCATTGCGTACGAGCAAACGGACATCGGGTCCTGAAGCGGCAACCGCTGGGGGGATTGATGGGGCTCGGCACCTCGCCCTGGATGGCCAACGAGTCGTCGTCGCCACCGGGACGACTGGTCGCCGTGGCCGCCGCGAGCAACGCACGCGTGTAGGGATGGCGTGGCTCTCGATAGATCTCCCGCGCGGTGCCCGTCTCGACAATCTTGCCCAGATACATGACGCCGATACGGTCGCTCATGAACTCGACCACCGCCAGATCGTGGGCAATGAACAGATAGGTGAGGCTGAGCTCGGCCTGGAGGTCGCGAAGCAGGTTCAGTATCTGGGCCCGGATCGAGACGTCCAAGGCGGACACGGCTTCGTCGAGCACCAGAAAGCGCGGCCTGACCGAGATGGCCCGGGCAATCGCGATGCGCTGGC
>JAGRHX010000010.1 GCA_020444775.1 Gammaproteobacteria bacterium | reverse complement strand
GCCTCAGATTGACACGCAACTGCCCTGAGCCGCCGATCTTGACCTCGAGGCCGCCTCTCGTACGCTACAAGCATCGACCGACCGCACTCAGGTCGAAGGGTGCGGTGTCCCAGTCGCGTTAATCGAAGTGTGAATTGCCCCTGCGGCCACCTGCCGAGGGGAATGCGTCATCAGCGTTGCGAGGTCCAAGAGCATGAAGCGGCAGTTCCATCTGGCCTGGTTCCTATCACAAGGCTATGGCCCCAAGAGCTGGCGCAGCGAGTGGCCCGGCAGCGACCTTCGCCGCTGGATGATGCCGGACATCTTCGTCGACCTGGCGCGGGGCCTGGAGCGCGCGTGCTTCGATTACTTGATCATCGAAGATTCGTCGAACGTGCCCTACACCTATCAGGGCTCGCACGACGCGTATCTCAAGTACGCCGCCAGCACGCCAAAGCTCGACCCGGCCGTGCTGGTGCCGTATCTGGCGCAGGCGACCGAGCATCTCGGCCTGGTGCCGACGCTCTCGGTGTCGGAGTATCCGCCCTATCTGCTGGCGCGGTTGGTCAACTCGCTCGACCATGTGACCGAAGGCCGAATCGGCTGGAACTGCGTCACCGGTAGCAACGACGGCGCCGCGCAGAACTATGGGCGGGACAAGCACTACCCGCACGACGAGCGCTACGACATCGCCGACGAGTTCGCCGACGTCGTCACCCGGCTGTGGGAGGCGTGGGAGCCGGATGCGGTGGTGCTCGATCGCGATGTGCCGATGTTCGCCGACGGCAGCAAGGTCCATCCCATCCATCACGAGGGCAAATACTTCAGGTGTCGCGGCCCGCTGAACGCGCCACGCTCGCCGCAGGGCCGCGTGCCAATCTGCCAGGCGGGCGGCTCGCCACGCGGGCAGCAGTTTGCCTCGCGCTGGGCCGACACGATCATCACCGAGGGCGGCGGCAGCATCGCGAGCATGAAGGCCTATCGCGACAACATCCGCCGGCAGGCCGCGGAATTCGGCCGCAATCCCGATGACATCAAGGTGCTGTTCCTTGCCCACCCCATCATCGACGTGTCGATGGAAGCGGCACGCGAACGTCTGCGCATGGAGGAGCACGTGGCGGAGCAGCATCTGGACCTGCATCTGTCCGGCATGTCGCGGCTCACCGGCATCGATTTTTCCAAGTTCGACCTCGACACGCCGTTGCCCGAGCTCACCACCAACGGCCACCAGTCTTCACTCGCCAAATGGATCGGCAAGACACCGCGTGAGGTCTTGAAGTCCTATGCCAGGAAGGGGGGCATCGACTTCACCGGGACCGCCGACCATGTGGCCGGCGTCATGCAGGAGGTCATGGAGGAGGTTGGCGGTGACGGCTTCCTGCTCTTCAACAGTTACTTCGATCGGCGCTACATCATCGAGGTGTGCGACGGCCTGGTGCCGGAATTGCAGCGCCGCGGCGTGACGCGTAAGGCCTACGCGCACCGCCACCTCCGGGACAATCTGCTGGAATTCTGAGCCTCGCAATTGATTCGGCCAGAATAGCCCGTGACAGGCATCGTGCATTTGGTGTCGATTCGATTCAGGCCGGCATGCCGGGGTGCATCAGGGCTGCGCTATTGGCAGAGCAATGCCCACCGACGTCTGTCGGGAACCGACGCCTGAGTAGGGAGTGGGAAGATGAGCCAGATCGAGACCGTATCGACGGCCATGAGCCATGGCGGCGTCCAGGGCGTCTACCGTCACCGCAGCCAGACATGTGGCTGCGACATGACCTTCGCCGTCTTCGTGCCCCCGCAAGCGAAGAACGGCCCGGTGCCGGTTCTGTGGTATCTCTCGGGCCTGACCTGTACCCACGCCAACGTGATGGAGAAGGGCGAGTACCGGCGGATGGCGGCCGAGCGCGGCATGATCGTCGTCTGTCCGGACACCAGCCCACGCGGCGACGGCGTCCACGACGTTGCCGACGACTGGCAGATCGGCATGGGCGCCGGCTTCTACGTGGACGCGACGGCTGAACCCTGGGCGCGGCACTACAAGATGGAAAGCTACGTCCGCGACGAGCTGCCGAGGCTGCTGTTCGACAACTTCCCCGGCGATCCGCAACGCCAGGGCATCTTCGGACACTCCATGGGCGGTCACGGCGCGCTGACGTTGGCCTTGAAGAACCCGGATCGCTATCGCGCCTGCTCGGCATTCGCGCCCATCGTCAACCCGTCGGACGCCGAGTGGTCGAAAAAGGCACTCTTCGCCTATCTTGGCGGCGATGCCGGGGCGATCCGCCGCGCCGATGCCTGCCTGCTGATCGAGGACGGGGCACGATTCTCCGAGTTCCTGGTCGATCAGGGCCAGGCCGATGGTTTCCTCGAGGACGGGCTGATGCCGGAGCGTCTGGAGGCGGCGTGCGAGAAAGTCGGCATCCCGCTCATCCTCAGGATGCGGCCTGGCTACGACCACTCCTACTTCTTCATCTCATCCTTCATGGAAGATCATCTTCTCTGGCACGCTGAAAGGCTGGGCGTTTGACGAGCAGAATGCGATCGGCGCCCGCCGATCGCGAGATCAGCGCTCGGGCTTTTGCCGACCGAGGCTTTGCTGTAGCAGCTCACCGAAGGTGCCGAGCTTGCCACTCGATGGCTCGGCCGCGCCGTAGGCTCGTATCTCGGCCTGCGACACCTCCGGGGTCGGTGCGGTCTCCAGCGACAGAGAAATCCGGCGTTTCTCCTTGTCCACCCCGAGCACCACCACCTCGATCTCCTGTCCTTCGCTGAGCACCTCGCGTGGATGGCCGATACGCCGGCCCGCGCCCAGCGCGCTGATGTGCGCCAGCCCGTCAATTCCAGGGGCGAGCTCGATGAACGCGCCGAACGGCTGCAGCCGGCTGACCTTGCCGCGGATCCGCGCACCGGTGGGAAAGCGTTGCTCGGCCGATTGCCACGGATCGGCGGCCAGTGCCCGTATCGACAGTCCGATGCGCTCGGGATGGCGCGGGTTATCGGTGCGCTCGATACGCAGCACCGATACCTCCACGGCCTGGCCGACACTCAGCACCTCGCTGGGATGCTGGACCCGCTCGTGGGACAGCTCGCTGATGTGCACCATGCCCTCGATCCCACCCAGATCGATGAAGGCACCGAAATCCTTCAGCGATGTCACGGTGCCGGGAAGCACGGCGCCGACTTGTAGCCGGGCACGGGTCTGCGCCGCCAGCGCCTGCTGCTCCTCTTCGAGCAGCATCCGTCTGGAGAGCACGACATTGGCTCGCGCGCCGCCCTCCAGTCGCGTGATGCGAAACGTGAGCCGCTCACCGACGAACTTCTCGAGGTCCTCGGTAAAACGTATGTCCACCTGCCCTGCCGGGCAGAAAGCCCGCAGGCCGGCCACCTGCACCTCCACTCCGCCCTTGATGACCGCGCTCACCAGCCCCTCGACGGGCAGCTGCTCGCGATACGCGCTCTCCAGCTCCTCGCGGCCGTGCAATCGTCGTCCCTGCTCGCTACCCAGGATAAGCGTTCCGGAGCGTTCGTCCTGTCGAGCAATCACCGCTTCGATGGTATCGCCGACGGCGACCGTGAGCTGACCGTCGTCACCGGTCAGATCGGCGACCTCGATAGCGGCCTCGGCCTTGATACCCAGATCCACCAGCGCATACTCCGGGCCGATGGATACGACCCGCCCGCGAACGCTGTCACCGACCTTGGGCGCGGTGCGCGGCTGCGACTGCTCGAATGCATCGAGCATCGCACCGAAATCCTCGTTGTCAGGCATTGGGAAACTACCTCCGATGGGACCGTCCGCTGGCGTGGATGGTCAACGTTCGCCGTGGACGCTCGCGATACGAGTACGTTCTGCTCCGAAGCGGTGATGGTACGCGGGTTCCATACAACGGCGCACGCGCACGCTGGACTCAGGTGTTCTGATAGGCTCAAATACGCCGCCCCGCCAGAGCACTGCCAGCCCTCGGTGCGACGAGCGGACGGGGTCGACCAGAGAATTCCCCCCGAGTCACCGCTGCGAGGTCGGCGTTGGAAATTCGTTTTCCGATGTGGCTGCGGGTCGTCGATCGACCCGGCGCGCGCGTGTTCGCAAGCCTCAACGCCGTGGAGGCGATGTCGCGCGCGTTGATTGCGGGGATTCTGCCGCTCGAGGCGGAGCGCCTGTTGAGCGATGCGCAGCGCATCAGCATGCTCTACACCGTGATCGGTGTCGTCGCCTTCGGCTCGAGCTTCCTGGTGCCGCTGGTGATGCGCAAGCTGCGGCGCAAGTGGATCTTCTCAGCGGGAGTGGGCTGCATGGTGCTTGCACCGCTGCTGCTCGCCGTGGCCAACGCGGTGTCATTCTCGGCGGCCTTGCAGCTGCGCGCGTTCGCGGTTGTCGCGGTCAACATCTCGCTCAACCTGTACATACTCGACTATATCCGACGCAAGGATTTCCTGGTCGCCGAGCCGATGCGGCTGGCCTATCTCGCCGCTGCCTGGTGCGTCGGCCCGGGGCTCGGGATCTTCATCTACAAGCAGCTCGGGCTCGAAACGGTGTGCGTGCTGAGCGCGTCTTGCGCGCTGCTCGCGCTCGGCTACTTCTGGTTCTTGCGTCTCAAGGAGCACCCTGCGGTCGCGCCGGCCGTGCGTCGATCCCCGATGCCGTGGCACTACTTGAAGCGCTTCGTTGCCCAGCCACGCTTGCGTCTGGCCTGGATCATCCCGTTTGGTCGGAGCTGTTTCTGGACGTGCTTCTTTGTGTACCCGCCGCTGTACATCATTCGCAACGGCGGCGGTGAGATGACCGTTGCGGTGTTGCTCACCGCCGGCCAGGGCTTGTTGTTCCTCAGTCCGCTGGTCGGCCGGCTGGGCGCTCGCTTCGGGATCCGCCGCATGATCGTCGCCGCGGCGGTGTGGTGCGCGAGCATGTGCATGCTGGCGGGGCTCATGGCACCGGGGCCGGGTTGGTGCGCCCTGTTGTTCTTTCTCGCGGCGCTCGGGGCGGTGGTGCTCGATGCACTCGGCAACATTCCCTTTCTGCGCTCTGTGCGCAGCTACGAACGGGCCGAGATGACCTCGGTGTTCCGCACCTATATCGAGGCCTCGCAGCTGGTGCCCTCGATGCTGTTCGTGCCGTTGCTCAGCGTTGCGCCGCTGCATGCGACCTTCGTGCTGCTCGGGCTCATTGTGCTCGTCTCCGCGTGGTATGCGCGCTATCTGCCGCGCCGCCTGTAGCACGTCGCCGCGCACTGTGGGACGTGCTGCTCCGTGACCAACCGTGCGGCAGGCTGTAATCGCCTTCAGACGCGACGAACGGGCCGCTTCAGCCCGAGGTTCTCCCGCAGAGTCCTGCCTTCATACTCCCTGCGAAACAGACCTCGGCGCTGCAACTCAGGGATGACGAG
The DNA here is from genome assembly GCA_020444775.1 of Gammaproteobacteria bacterium. The sequence goes on along the minus strand of JAGRHX010000010.1, from coordinate 522 downwards.
CCGGGTGAATCGCTCGAGTCCGGTCGGCACAACCGGCGCGGCAATCATGAAGCCGTCACAACCCTGGCCGCGATACCACTCTTCCATGACATCGGCGATCTGTATGGGGTCACCCTTGAACATGTTGCCGGCCATCTGCGGCAGGATGCGCTCATAGGTCTGGCGCACGGTCAGCCCCTGCTCTTTCGCGACCTGGGCAATGGCACGGCTGATACCGGTCGGGCCGTGGTGCTGCTCGGGCAGATCGGGCATCGGGCCGTCGAGCGGATGGTCCCGCATGTCGAGTCCGGTCATCTTGGACAGGTAGTCGACGCCGACGGCCGGCGGAACCAGTGCGTCCAGCGCCCCGGCCAGATCGTCCGCCTGCTGCTGGGTCTCGCCGACGAAGATCGTGACGCCGGCCAGGATCTTGAGATCGTCCGGCGATCGCCCGTGTCTGGCCAGACGGTTCTTGAAGTCGGCATAGAGCCTCTGCGCGGCCGGCAGTGTCGCTTCGATGGCGAAGATGCAGTCGGCATGGCG
>JAGRHX010001420.1 GCA_020444775.1 Gammaproteobacteria bacterium | reverse complement strand
AGCGCCTCGACACGCAAGGACATGCGCAACAGCTCCTCGGACAGCCGATACTCGAGTTGCTCGGGCAAGCTCCGGGCGCTGAGACCGGCGATCGCCCGATCGCGTGCCGAGCTCAGGCGGTCCATGGCCACGGGCAGATTGTTCACCAGCACGTCCATCAGATAGTAGGACTGCAGATCCGGATCCAGGATCAGGTTCGAGCTGTCGCCAACCGTGGCCACCAGAGCCTGCACCTCGTCCAGCAGCGCAGACTGCTGCTCCAGGCCATCACCCCCAGGCAACGACTCGATACTGGTGCGCAGACGACGCCAGCCGTCCTTGAGCTCGGTCACGGCACGACCCGTTCGAAGCGCGCCACCTAGCCGCTCGTCCAGAAAAGCAAGCCTCTCCAGGGCCTGGTCCACCCGCGCGCGCGCGGCTTCGACCTCGGTGGCCGCCGATGCATCCCCTTCACGCTGCCGTTGCAGCAGCCCCTGATGCGTGACTATTGCGTCCCTGACCGGCTCAAGGGTCTGCAAATACTCGACCCCCTGTCGCTCAGCGTCGGCAAATCCGATCCAGCGCAGCTGGGACTCAAAGAAGAACCCCGCGCTGAGCCCAAGCGGCAGCGACAACAACAGGATCAACGCCAGCAGCTTGTGGCGCAGGGAGAGATTTCGGATCGGGGACACTCATCACCTCGAACGAGACGTTCGGACGGGACCAAGCAGCCGCGGTTCCGCCCGCCTAGAATCGGCTTTCGTGAAGCGTATCGGCCGGAATCGGAATTCTTTTCTGCCCGCACCGTGACTCAGGCAGACGGCAGCACGGGCACCTGCAGAGCCCGTCCCTGGAGCGCGCGGACCTGCACCGATGCATACCCCATGCGGATCTGCTCGAGCTCACCGGCCAGGTCGCGCATGCCCGGACGTTCGGCCTCATCGCGCCACTGCATGTGCGCGCCGTCCAGGCACTGGTGATACAGGTTGGTGCCGGAGTGGAACTCGATACAGCCCGCCTTGATCAGGCGCGCGAAGTCCGTGTGTTGCAGATAGCCGAGCACGTCGTGACGCTGCGCCTCCACACGCAGACTGAGCTCGGCGGTACGGCGTAGGACCAGCCGCAGCCGCGCCTCGTGATCGGGCGGTGTGTGTCGGGTCAGTGAGATCACCTGCCCGGCTTCCAGCCCCAGCAGGAAGATCGAGCCATCGGCAAGTCTGCCGACCTGCTCGCGCCCATGCCCATCCGATTCGAAGCTGAACACCGTCGGCCGGCTCGGACTCCAACGATCGAAACCCAGTCGGGTCACCTGCCACATCAGCGCCTGATACCGATCGACATCAGACGCCTCGTCGATGGCGATGAGCGGCTGATCCGCGACGACGCTGTTGATGGCATCGTTCCAGGCCGCGAGTCGGTTCAGACACGGCTCGAGCAAAGCCGGGTTGCCGAGCGCCAGTCGGACGAATCCGTAGTGGGGCAGGTAGCAGGTCTTGAGCGGGCTGCCGATCATCAGCTTATCGGCACCGTCGGTGAGCGCCTGTAGACGCTCGGCACCAGCCGCGACGGCCTGCACATAGCGCCGGCAGGGATCCGGCAGCGCCGCCAAAGCGACCAGCTTGTCCGCCTGGAACGCCCCATATCGAGACTGACTGCGATGGAAATCGGCCAGATCGATGGCATGTAGATTGAGGGCCTGTCGCTGCTCATGCCCGAAGTAGACGTAAAAGAAGCGACCGTCGTGGGCAAAGATCACGAAGCCGGTGTCCGGCACCGAGCCGGGCATGCCGTGATAGACCCTGGCCGATCGCAGACCGTCAGCCAATGAATCCGCCGACAGGGATTGGGATGTCATGTTCACCACCCACTGCTGATATCCAAAAGGCGGCGGTCGCCGCTCCTGTCGGCATGTATCGGCTCGCGATGCAATTGTCGCAGCGGCGCCGGCGCGCCAGCGGTGGCCACGCCTGGCCCAACTCGCGTTGCGTGATGGGCGCGGTTCGCCCGTCAATCCAATCCGGTATGCTCGCGCGGCAGCACACGGATCCGCGGATCCGTCCATCCATCGAGTGGAGATGATGCCCATGCGTGAACTCGGTGTCGGCCGGGCCCTACCCCGCAGTGAAGACCTGCGACTGCTCAACGGCAAGGGGCGATACACCAGTGATTTCGAGTTTTCCGATCAGTGCCATCTGTTCGTGCTGCGCTCGCCGCATGCGCACGCGCTGATTCGCAGCATCGACAGCAGCGCCGCGCGAGCGCTGCCCGGCGTGCTGTGCGTGCTCACCGGAGAGGACGCCGAAGCCGACGGCATCGGTCACATCCGTACCATGGTGCAACGACACAAGGCCGATGGCAGTCCGATGGAGCGTCCGCCGTATCGGGTGCTGGCGCTCGACGCGGTGCGCATGGTCGGCGACGCGGTGGCGGTGGTGGTGGCGGAACGCGCGGAGATCGCGCGTGACGCGGCCGAGCTCATCGAGGTGGACTATGAGCCGCTACCCGCGGTCACCGACGTGGTCGACGCGCTGGCGGCGGACGCGCCGGCGGTCTGGCCGGCGCAGGTACCGGACAATGTCTGCTTCCAGTTCCAGCTCGGCGATGTGGATGCCGTGCAACGCGCCTTCGCCAGCGCGCCACGCGTCAGCCGTCTGGATCTGCGTATCTCCCGCGTCTCGGCCAATCCGATGGAAGCACGCAACGCCATCGCCCGCTATGACGCATTCGAGCAGCGCTACACCCTGATCGCCGGTGTGCAGAACCCGCACCGGCTACGCTCGGAGATCGCCGCTCACGCGCTGTTCATCCCGGCCAGCAAGCTGCGCGTGATCTCACCGGACATGGGTGGCGGTTTCGGCATGAAGGGCAGCGTCTTCCCGGAGCTGGTGCTGTGCCTGTGGGCGGCGCGGCGCTGTGGTCGTACGGTGCGCTGGCAGGCCGACCGCGGCGAGTCCTTCGTCAGCGACTACCACGCCCGCGACAACGTCTCCACGGTGGAGCTGGCGCTGGACGAGGCCGGGACCTTTCTCGCCCTGCGGATCCGCACGCTCGCCAATCTCGGCGCCTATCTGGGCTTCAACACCCCGCATTCCTCGACCAACAATCTGGGCGGTCTGGCCGGGGTCTATCGCACCCCGCACATCCATGCCCATGTCACCGGGGTCTACACCCATACCCAGCCGACCGCGCCCTACCGCGGCGCCGGGCGGCCGGA
>JAGRHX010001419.1 GCA_020444775.1 Gammaproteobacteria bacterium | reverse complement strand
GTCGAGTCGAGCAGATCCGCGCCGCGTAGCACCCGGCTGATCCCGGCCGCGGCGTCGTCGATGACGGTCGCCAGGTGATAGGCAACCGCACCGTCGGCGCGCAGCACGACGAAGTCACCGAGGGTCGCATGGATGTTCTGCGCATGGCAGCCCTGAATGAGATCGTCGAAGCTGATGATCTGATCCAGGGTGCGGACCCGCAGCGCCCGGGCCTGCGTCCCGGACGGCAGACCGGTGGCACAGGTGCCGGGATAGCGACCGGCGACCAGGGCCTTGCGGCTGCAGCCGCAGGGGTACGCGAGTCCCGCTGTGCGTAATGCATCGAGGGCCTCGTGGTAGCGGGGGCGGTGCCGACTCTGCAGCACGGGCGTCTCGTCCCAGTGCAGGCCCAGTCGTTCGAGGTCGTGGAGGAAGCCGTCGGCGGCGCCCGGCACGTTGCGCGCGGCGTCCAGGTCATCGATACGTAGCAGCCAGCGACCCTGCTGAGCGCGCGCGTCCAGATAGCTGGCAAGCGCGGCCACCACAGAGCCGAAGTGCAGCGGTCCGGTCGGCGAAGGCGCGAAGCGACCCCGATATAGACCCCGATAGAGCGGTTGCTCGGGCGCGGTGTCCGGTGGATTTGCGGTCTGCTTGCTCGGACCTGTCATCGTCTGCTCGGCTCGGCGACGGCGCGCCCCGACTCAGCGGCCGGACTGTGGACCGGAATGTGGCCCGGACGCCGGGCCTCCAGGTGGTGCCGCGGCGGCGCCGTCCGGCCATAGCCTGACCCACATCACGGTCGCGCCGGCCACCGCGCTGGGCATGACGAAGAAGTTCAATACCGGCACCGTCAGCGCCGCGGTGGTCGCGAGGCCGAAACCCAGAGCGTACCAGCGCCTTTGCGCCAGAATGACGCGTTGCTGGGTGAAGCGGTGGCCATGATTGCCCATCGGATAGTCGGCGAAGGACAGCGCCAGCATCCAGGCACCGAACAGCACCCAGAGCAGCGGTCCGACCACCGGCACGAACAGCAGCAGTGGTAACAGCAGCAGCATGCGTGGCACCACGTAGATCAACTTGCGCAGCTCGCCGGTGATGGCGATGCCCACCTCCTTGAGCAGTGACAGCAGACCGGTCTTCTGGTCGATGCGCGCGCCGGTGATGCGGTTCTCCACCGCTTCGGCGAGCAGCCCGTTGAAGGGTGAGGCGATGAGGTTGGCGACCAGTGCGAAACCGAAGAAGGCCGCGGCCAGCAGGGCGATGACCAGGATCGGGATGAGCAGCCAGGCGATCCAGTCCAGCCAGCCTGGCAGCAGCTCCTGGGTCTGGCCGACCAGATAGCCGCCGCCGTACCAGCCGCCGCCAATCAGCAGTCCGGCGAACAGCACCACGTTGACCAGCAGCGGCACGATGACGAAGCGGCGCAGCCGCGGGCGTGTGATCAGGCCAAAGCCTTCGATCAAATAGCCTGCCCCCTTGAAGAGGGCGGTAACGGGGTTGTCACGCACTGGGGTTGCTCCTAGGTCTGCGTTTGTCAAACGCGACTCCCGGCGGCCACCGATCAGGGCAGATGCACCTCTGCAGCCGGCGACCAGCCTGACTTGCGGTGCTCGGCGATGACGCTGGTGGTGATGCCGCCGCGCACGTTGAACTCGGCACGCAGGCGCATGAAACGTGGTTCGCAAGCCTGCACCAGTCGATCGAGGATCTGGTTGGTCACCGCCTCGTGGAATGCACCCTGGTCGCGGAACGACCAGATGTACAGCTTCAATGACTTGAGCTCGATGCAGCGCGCGTCGGGCACATAGTCCAGGTGCAGGGTCGCAAAGTCCGGCTGACCGGTCTTCGGACACAGACAGGTGAACTCGGGGATCTGCATGCGGATCGTGTAGTCCCGCTCCGGTGCGGGGTTGTCGAACACGTCCAGTTCGGTGCTGGGTCGGCTGCTCATCTTGAACCTGGGCTCTTCGCTTGCTTGAACTGTGGGTGGGATCTCGGATGGGCCCTGCCACGGCCCCTGGATCGCCCCAGGATCCTGCTTGTGTGGCCTCGGCATGGCTCACGGGCCGTGGGCAGCCGGGCCGGGCCCTGGGGACTCCTGGGAGACTCCTGGGGGGAGACTCCTTGGGGGGGACTCCTTGGGGGGGACTCCTGGGGGACCTCGGGCTCGGGGCACATCGGGCAAAGCCGCGCAGTGTACCCGAAGCCGGCATGGCTCGGCGTCTTGCCTGCCCCTGTAGATGCTTCGACTGGATGCTTCGACCAGACGCATCGACCCGACTCCTTCGGCAGCGCTGCAGATCGGGGCGCCGGGGTGACAATCAAGTCGCCCACCCGGGGCAGGACGCTCACCCGGATCGCCGTCCGCAGCGTTTCAGTGGGCCGCCGCGGACGGCTTGCGCTGGCGATCGCGGCGGCGCTTTGGTGTACCCTATCGGGTCTGGCGCGGGCTGCGTTCCTGCATGACCGGCGCAGCACCCGACTCCCGACAATCTCCACGCGTTGGCCAGCCCGCTCAAGGCAAGCCGCCCAGCACCGCGAGACCGAATCAGAACGTGCGTCTGCGCAAACTCAAGCTCGCCGGCTTCAAGTCATTTGTCGACCCCACGACCGTCCTCCTGCCCAGCGACCTGATAGCGGTCGTCGGTCCGAACGGTTGCGGCAAGTCGAACATCA
>JAGRHX010001418.1 GCA_020444775.1 Gammaproteobacteria bacterium | reverse complement strand
CCATCTCGTCGTCCGTTCCTGGCAGGCGCGATCCCTGCAGATCTGCATGCAGATCTTCATGCAGATCCCGTCCATGCCGATCTCGGAGGGTTGTTGGTCATGAAGGACGAGCCCACTGCGCTGCGTGTGCCAGACCCTGGCATCCGCGCCCTGTACACGCTGCAGTCTCGCTGGCAGTCGTGGCTGGATGTAGAGGTGGCTCTGGCCAGGGCCGAAGCCGAGCTGGGGATGATCCCAGCGGCCGCCGCGGCCGTGATCGCGGAACGCGCGCGCATGGAAAACCTCGACCTCGAGCGTATCGAGGCGGCGCGGCTGCGCACCGGCCATTCCATCGTGCCGTTGGTCTGGGAGCTGTCACGCGTATGTGGCGAGGAGGCCGGCGGTTACGTGCATTGGGGGGCCACCACCCAGAACATCATAGACACCGGAGAGGTGCTGCTGCTTCGGCAGGCACATCGAATCATCCTCGGTCAGCTCGGGCGGTTGCTGCGCTGCCTCGGCGAGCTGGCCGAGCGTACCGCGAGCACGCCACTACCGGGGCGTACCCATGGGCAGCATGCGGTGCCGGCGACCTTCGGTTACAAAGTGGCGGTATGGATCGATGAGCTCGCGCGCGCGGTGGAGCGTCTGCGCGGGCTCGAGACACGCGCGTTCGCCTCGCTGCAAGGTGGGGCGGCCGGCACCCTGGCCTCGTTCGGCGAGCAGGGCTTCGAACTCGCCGAGCGCATTGCCGCGCATCTGCAGCTGGCGCCGATGCAGACCCCGTCGCGCGCGCAGGGAGACCGGCGTGCCGAGTACGTGTGCAATCTCGGCATCCTCGCCGCCACCTGCGGCAAGATCGGTCGCGAGGTCTACACCCTGATGAAGCAGGAGTTCGGCGAGTTGGAGGAGCCGGTGCCACCCGGCACCGTCGGCAGCAGCACCATGCCGCAAAAGCGCAACCCCAAGCTCGCCCAGGACGTCATCGCCGGCAGCATGGAGATCCGACACCTGGTGCCACTGGCGCTGGAGTCCATGATTACCGAGCACGAGGCGGATCGCACCACCAGCATCACCTTGCGTCACGCCATCGAGCCGGCGCTGGAGCTGACCGGTGACGTGCTCGAGCGTCTTGTCATGATCATGGAGGGTCTACGGGTCGACGAGGCACGCATGCGGCGTAATCTGGACCTGAGCGGCGGCATGATCCTGGCCGAGTCGGTGATGCTGGAGCTGGGCCGGCACGTCGGCCGGCAGCTTGCGCACGATCTGGTCTACGAGGCGGCGCAGGCGGTGGCAACCGACGGTGGCGCGTTCTCGGAACGGCTGGCCGCCGATCCGCGCATCGCCGAGCACGTGCCCGCCGAGGTGCTGGACGGGCTTCTCGACCCCACTGCCTACACCGGCTTGTGCGTGCAGATGGCGCAAGACCAGGCGCGACGTGCTCTGGAGCTGGCTGACACGCTGGTCTGATACGAACCAGGGCCCGTGGCCGTGAGGCCTATCGGCCGGACAAGCCGTAGGAGAGGATTGATGAGATTCGGTTTCTATCTGCCGACGCGCGGTGAATGGGCGAACCCGGACGCGCTCGCGAGCTTTGCTCAGTGCGGTGATCGACTAGGATTCAGCTCGGTGATGATCGCCGACCACCTGGTCTTCCCGGTCAGAATCGAGTCGAAATATCCGTACACGGTGGACGGCTCGTTCCCGGGCCATGGTGACGCCTTCGACCAGCTCAGCCTCATGGCCTTCATCGCCGCGAAGACCGAGCGGTTGCGGTTGGTGTCCAGCGTGATGATCCTGCCGCACCGCAACCCGCTGGTGACGGCGAAGATGCTGGCGACCATCGACGTGCTGTCCAAGGGACGGGTCACGGTCGGCGTCGGAGTCGGCTGGCTGCGCGAGGAGTTCCAGGCCCTGGACGCGCCCGACTTCGATTTGCGCGGAGCGGTCAGCGACGAGTACCTGGAGATCTTCAAGAAGTGCTGGACCGAGGACCCGGTCAGTCACGACGGTGAGTTCTACAGCTTCAACGAGGTGCGCTGTCTGCCGCACCCGGTGCAGAAGCCTCATCCCCCCATCTGGGTGGGCGGCCACAGCCGGCCGGCACTGCGTCGCGCCGCCCGCTACGGCGACGGCTGGCACCCGGTTGGGGCGATCGCCGCGGTGCCGCTGCCGCCAGCGGAGATGCAGGGCAAGATCGACGAGCTGCGGCGTATGGCCGAGCGCCATGGCCGCGACCCACAGGCCATCACCATCTCCTACAAGGCACCACACTACGATACCTCGCTGCCGGTGCCGGGCACGCAGCGCAAGCCGTTCACCGGCGCACCGGATCAGATCGCGGCGGACGTGCGGGCCTACGAGGCAGTGGGTATATCGGAGCTGGTGTTCGATTTTCGCGCGCCGACGGTCGAGGAGAGCCTGGAGCGGATGGGCATCTTTGCCGAGACGGTGATGGCGATCACGGCCTGAGGCTGACGTGGGCCGAGCGCCGACGTCCGACCATCGCGACGTACGGTGGGAGCTGGAAGCGAATGGCCATGATTGAAGGCATGAGTCACATCACCTTCGTGGTCAGCGATCTGGAACGGACGAGCCGGTTCCTGACCACGATCTTCGATGCCAGGCTGGTGTACGACTCGGGCGAGCGTGGC
>JAGRHX010001417.1 GCA_020444775.1 Gammaproteobacteria bacterium | reverse complement strand
CGCCGTTGAAGGAGAACCTCGCCGCGGCGCTTTTGTATCGTAGCGGTTGGCCGGGGCTGGCGAAGAGCGGTGCGGTGCTGCTCGATCCGATGTGCGGTTCCGGAACCCTGCCGATAGAGGCGGCGTTGATGGCCGCGGACATCGCGCCCGGACTGTTGCGCGAGGACGGCGATCCGGCGACGCGCCGTCCGGATACCCCGATCTGGGGTTTCAGCCGGTGGCCGGGACACAATCAAAGGCTCTGGGCCGAGCTGCTGGAAGAGGCGCGTGAGCGCAAGACCACCGGGCTTGCGGCCGGCGTGCCGGGCATCATCGGTAGCGATCAGGACGCGCGTAGCGTCGAGAATGCGCGGACCAATGCCCGTCGCGCCGGCGTCGAGGGCCTGTTGCGTTTCGAGCAGGGCAGTTTCGAATCCATCCGTCCGTCGGCGGCCTCGGGCCTGCTGATATGCAATCCGCCCTATGGCCAACGGATCGGTGACGGGCTCGAGCTGCCGGCATTGTTCACACGGCTTGGCAGCTTGCTGAGAACGCATTTCGAAGGCTGGCGGGCGGCGGTCCTGACCGTTGATACCGAGCTCGGCTTTCGTATCGGTCTGCGCAGCACCGCCCGACATGCATTCAGGAACGGTGCGCTCGACTGCAGCCTGTTGTTGTTCGATGTCGATCGCGAACGGCGGATCAAGGGCGACGGCCCGCGTCGCTCGCCGCAGTTCCTGGCCGAGGCCGACATGCTGGGCAACCGCTTACGCAAGAACCTGCGGCGTCTGGACGGGTGGCGCAAGGCGGAAGGTATCGGCTGCTACCGCGTATACGATGCCGACATACCCGAGCTGGCGTTCGCGGTCGATGTGTACAACGGCCGTCGTCCGGCCGCGAGCGCCGCGCGGGGTGGCGGCGAGGGCCCGCAGCTATGCCTGCTGCATGCCCAGGAGTATGCGCCGCCTGCCAGTGTGGACGAGCGCAGCGCGCAGCGTCGACGTGAGGTGATGCAGACGGTCCTGTCGGAGGTGTTCGAGGTGCCGGCGGGACAGATCGTGCTCAAGAGCCGAGCTCGCCAGCGGGGCTCCAACCAGTATCAGCGTCGTCGCGTCCAGACCGGCGACGCTGCCGCCCTGGAGCTGCTCGTCGAGGAGCATGGTTGCCGGTTCCTGGTCAATCTCAGCGACTATCTGGACACCGGCTTGTTCCTGGATCACCGACCGCTGCGCCATCGGTTGGCTCGCCAGGCCGCTGGCAAGCGTTTTCTCAATCTGTTCGCCTATACCGCGAGCGCCAGCGTCCACGCCGCACGCGGTGGCGCGCGTGAATCGGTGTCGGTGGATCTGTCCGCCAGCTATCTGGACTGGGCGGCACACAATTTCCGGCTGAACGGTATCGACTCGCGTCGGCATCGCCTGGTGGCTGCGGATTGTCTACGCTGGCTGGACGAGGCACTGTGGCGCAAGGAACGTTTCGACCTCATCCTGCTGGACCCACCGACCTTCTCCAACTCCAAGCGCATGACCGGTGTGTTGGATGTGCAGCGTGACCATGTCGGGCTTGTCGAGCGTTGTCTGGCACTGCTCTCGGACGACGGTGTGCTGTACTTCTCGACCAACCGCCGGCGCTTCGAGTTGGATGCGGCGCTGGCCGCGCTACCCGGCTGCGAGGACATCAGTCAGTCGACCATCGCCCGAGACTTCTCCCGCAACCGACAGGTACATCACTGCTGGCGCTTGCGGCGGCCGGGGACCGTGGCGCGCTGATCCGAATCGGCGGCGGTGTCGGCGAGGCAGGCGTGTGTGTGCAGGCCCTAGTCGCGGGCCTCGCTGCCGCGGGCCGAATAGTGGCGGCGCAACCAGCAGCTCAGTCCGGACAACCCGGGAAACAGCACGCGTTCGGTGATGTTGGCCTGATCCAACTTGTCGCGTATCTCCCATTTCAACGCGGCGGGTATCACCACTTTCGTATACAGCTCAGGATGCGTCTCCAGCCAGCTGTCCAGCGCGACCCGGGCGTTGGAGATGATCGAGAACAGCGCGAACTGGTTGACGATCCGATCGTCGATTGACGGTGGCTCCAGAAACATCACGAAGTCCGACTTGGACAGCAGGTCGAACTCGTCCAGATTGTCGACCAGCTCCGAGAGCAGGTCGGTGGTGAAAACGTTGGAGCTGAGCTCGGTGAGCTTCGAGCCGAGCCGCGGTGGCAACAGTCGGCTGGCCTGGTGGTAGTCGACCTTCCACACGGCACCATCACAGTGCATGTGCTCGATGGCGCCGGTGGCGAAGTGCAGCGCGACCAGGGGTGAATAGGTCCAGTCCAGCAAGCGGG
>JAGRHX010001416.1 GCA_020444775.1 Gammaproteobacteria bacterium | reverse complement strand
GCGCTGCCGGCGGCGCTGCCCTTGGAGATGCCGACCAGGAACGCAATCGCGGCGAGCGGCGTGATGTAGAAGGTCAACGGAATGGCAATCGCGGTCGCCGTGCCCTTACCCAATCCGGGCAGCGCCCCGACCAGATAGCCGAGGCTGACGCCAAAGAAGATCCAGCCGATATTGGCCAGGGTCAAGGCGGTGCCAAAGCCCTGCAACAGGTCGTGCATGCACTGCTTCCTCTGGTGGTGAAACGGGGCACTCGGCAGCGCCGGCACCCTTCTCGTTCTGCCCATCCCTGGCTGGATTCTGCTCCGGTCTTTTTAGGCCCGAACGCTCGGAATCGTCCTGGAGATCGTCCTGGTGGGGGGGACTTGTCCTGGAAACCAGCTCGCGCCGTTCGGCGCGCCGCCCGGACCGGAGTATCAACCGGACATCAACGCAGGAGCATCAACTGGGTCATCGGTCAGCCAACGGCCATGCCCAGCACTTGGTAGAACAGCAAATAGCCGGCGCCGAGCAAGCCCAGCGGTAGAGCCACCAGCAGCAGCGGCCGACGCTCGCCCATGTACAGCATCAGCACCAGCACCAGGAACACCGGGGCGAGCGCGGTGCTGACGTAGCGAAACAACACGACCGAGATCGCCACGACGCCCAGGACCACGAATGCCCCCACCCACTCCGATCCACTGATCGCGACCCGTTCGGGCTGCTCCGCCTCACGTAGCGCACGCAGCTTCTGAAACGATCGGATGACCAGGTTGAGCGCCAGCACGATGATCCCGACCGCGCAGATCTGTGGCAGAAGCGCCGGGGAGATGGTGTAGTCGCCGCCCTCGATGGTCTGTGTGGGGATGATGTAGAACAACGTGACCAGGCCAAACACCAGCATCACGCTGCCCGAGATAAGGTCGGCTCTGGGCAATGTACCCACCTCCTGAGAATGGATGGGTCGAGCGTATCAACTGCCGACGCGTCAAAACAAGCCGATTCGGGGTCCAGCCGGGTCTTTGTCCGGCGCCGCTGAAGTACACTCGACAATCCTGCTCGTCGTTCCGCGTCGTCCGCGACGCGCACCACGACCGGCCGCTTTGGACGCCGGTTCAACAACACCGATTCGTGTCAACACTCCAGTCCGCCAATCAGAACCAGGCAGCCGCCAACAAGTGGCTGGTCACCTTCGCCGGGATATCCGGCTCGGTGGCCATGGTCCTGTCCGCGACGATCGTCAACGTGGCCATACCGAGCGTCATGGGCGCCTATGGAGTCGGTCAGGATCGGGCGCAGTGGCTGGCAACGGCATTCATCGCCACGATGGTCGCGAGCCAGCTGGTCAGCGCCTGGTTTGCCAGCGCCCTGGGGGTGCGGCTTGCCTTCCTGGTGATCAACTGCGTATTCCTGGCCGGCACCGCCATCACCGTGACCAGCCCCAGCCTGGACCTGCTGATCGTCGGCCGGGTCATGCAGGGTTTCGCCGCCGGCACCGTGCAACCGATGGTCATGGCGATGATCTTCCGGCTCTTCCCACCCGAACGACGCGGCACCGCGATGGGTGTCTATGGCATGGGGATCCAGATTGCGCCCATGCTCGGCCCGATGTTCGGCGGCCTCGTGATCGACGCGCTCGGCTGGCGTGAGATCTTCCTGGTCCCGGTGCCGATCTGTCTGATCTCGCTGTTGCTCGGCATGCTCTACCTGCCGGGCCGGGAGCAGAGCGGCAAGCTGCCGCGTTTCGACTGGTCGGGCTACGCTCTGCTGTGCACCTCGCTGGTGCTGCTACTGGCCGCCGGCGCGAACGGCCAGCGCTATGGCTGGGGCTCGGACACCCTGCTGCTGATGGTCGTGGTCGGCCTGGGTGCCGGTATCTGGTTCGTCGTGCTGCAGCTCAAATCGGCCGATCCGCTGCTCGATTTCTCGCTGTTCCTGATCCCGCAGTTCGCATCCGCGGTGATGGTCTCGTTCGTCTTCGGAATCGGTAATTTCGCCTCGAACTATCTGATTCCGGTGTACGTGCAGCAGGTCCAGGGGTTCTCGGCGAGCCTCGCGGGGTTCATGCTGCTACCGGCCGGACTGCTGGTGATCTCGGGTACGCCGATCTTCGGCCGCGCCGCCGACTTCCTGCCGGCCCATCTGATGGTCATGATCGGCATCAGCCTGTTCGCGTTCGGCAACTTCCTGATGAGCCGCACGGACGTCAACACCTCGTTCTTGAGCTTCGTGCTGTTCATCGTCGTCGCGCGCTCGGGCATGGCCTTGATAATGCCCTCGCTGAGCACCGCCGCGCTGCGCGCGCTCACCCCGGCGCAACTCAACAAGGGATCGGGCACGGTGAACTTCTGTCGTCAGTTCGGTGGTGCATTCGGCATCACCGCGCTGGTCGTGTTCATGGAGCAGCGCACCCAATTCCACGGCGAAGCGCTCACCGCCACCCAGACCTCGGACAATCCGACCAGCCGCGAGCTGCTCGACACGGTTGGGAACCTGCTCGCCGAAGGCGGCGTTCCGGAGGCCGCG
>JAGRHX010001415.1 GCA_020444775.1 Gammaproteobacteria bacterium | reverse complement strand
CCGAATTGCCGGTCAGCGTATTGGCGAGGCTGTTGCCGGTGGCATCGACATTGCCCGAGGCGGCGATCGCCGCCGGCTCCATCAGCGTCAGGTTCTCGACATTGGCGCCGAGCGTATAGGCGATGCTCGCCTTGACCGTGTCCGTCCCCTCGCCGGCCTGCTCGATCACCGTGTCGCCGGCATTGTCGACGACGTAGGTGTCGTTGCCGGTGCCGCCTTCCATGCTGTCGGCGCCGGACCCGCCGTCGAGCGTATCGTCACCGGCTCCGCCGCGCAGGGCATCGTCTCCGCCTTCTCCCTTCAGCACGTCCGCGAAGGCGCTGCCGACATACTTGTCGGCGCCGGCCGTCCCGGTCACGGTGACGCCGGCCAACCGCGGGTCGAGGAGCTGGGCGCGGGTCTCGTGATTGGTCCCGAGTATGTTGCTCTCGTCGGTCCAGGAGATGACGACGCGGCCATCGGCGAGGGTCGCCGCCATCGAATGGCACTGGCCGCCGGCAGTGACGGTATTGACGATGATCTCGTCACTGGTCGCGATGCCGGAGGCGGAGAAGGTGCGCGCCTTGACCGTCAGCGACTCGCCGTCGCCGCCGTCCGCCGGGCCGCCATTGGTGGTCCACGTCACCAGGAAGCCGCCGTCGAGCAGCCCGGTCACCTCGGGAAGATACTTGCTCCCGCCCGCGTATTGCGCGACCGGGACGTCGCCGGTCACCGCGATCCCGGATTCGTTGAAGACCCGCGCCTCAATCTGGCCGCCATCCTCCCAGACCACGACGAAACCGCCGTCGGCCAGCGCCGCGACCTCCTGCTCGGTCTGGTTCCCCGTCGCATCCTGGTTGACCGCCTTTTCGCCGGTCACCGCCGTGCCCGACGACGAGAAGACACGCGCCCTGATGCCACTCCCGTCCCCGTCGATGCCGCTGTCGTCCTGCCAGGTGACGACGTAGCCGCCGCCCGCCAGGCTGGCGACGTCGGGGGTGTGCTGGTCGTCCGCGCTGAATGCTGCCTCCGACACGACGAAGGCCGGGGCGACCGCGACACCGTCGTTGTCGAATACCTGGGCGATGACGTTCTCGCCCGACGGGCCGTATGACACCGCGTCGTCGCCCCACACCACCATGTAGCCGCCGAGCTGGCTGGCGGCGACGCCGGGGTGGTCCTGCAGGCCGGTCTGGGTCGTCGGTGCTTCCGGCCCCGGGGTTACGACCGCGGGCGTGCCGGTCAAGTCGGGAAGCAGGATCGCCACCCCGACGTCGGCCGTGTCCCCCGGTTCTCCCGCCTTGGAGAAGGCCTCGACCAGCCTGGCGTTGCTGAGCTCGGCGATTCCGCCGTCCAGATAGGCGGAGAAGCCGTTGATGCCTTCGGTGCCGGTCGGGCCGGCAATGGAATCGCCGAAGCCGTCATAGACCCGGGCGAAGTAGCTGTAGGACGGGTAGTTGTTATGGTAGGTGAGGACGAAGCCGCCGTTGGCGAGGCTCGCCGCCGCGTCGGCGAATTCAGGGCGCGTTCCTGTGATCGGGTCCGTGCTGACCAGAAATTCCGTGCCGTACAAGGCCAGCGCCATGGCCATCTCCCCCGAGGCGGCGTCCAACAACCGGAAGACCGTATCAGCGACCTCGCCGCGAGGTGTTAAGTCGGACCGTTAACCTGTGATTATGGTTGACGCGCGAAAGGCGCCCGCCACCTCCACCTGTGCGCGATGGCTGGTCTCCCAGGGAAAGAGGCGCTTCGGAAAACAACACGCGGTCAAGCCGTCGCGTCCACTCGGCTCCGATAGCGGGGTCACGTGATCTCGAACGGAGCCAGCCCCAGCCAGTCGAAAGCGACGCCGATGCCGGGCTTGTCCGGCGCCACCGCCCTATGGTCCTCCACCACCAGCGGCCTCTCCGTGTAGGCGTCGATCGGGAAGGAATGCACCTCCAGCCAGCCGGCATTGGGCTGGCCGGCCATCAGGCTGACGTGCAGTTCCTGCATGCCATGGCTGCAGACCGGGATTCCGGCGCGGCGCGCCAGGTCGGCGATTCGCAGCCATCCGGTGATGCCCCCGCAGTTCGAGGCGTCGGGCTGGATGAAGGAGAGCCGCGCATGGTCCAGCGCCAGCTCGAACTCGGCGATGGTGTGGAGGTTCTCGCCCATCGCCAGCGGCATGCCGGTTGCCTCGGCGATCCGCGCGTAGCCGAAATAGTCGTCGGGCAGCGTCGGCTCCTCGAACCAC
>JAGRHX010001414.1 GCA_020444775.1 Gammaproteobacteria bacterium | reverse complement strand
CACGCCCAACCACCGAACAACCGGTCGCCGGAACCTGCACGAATAGCATGCCGACACTCCTCAGCAGCAGCGCCAAGGGTCTCGCCTCATCGCCAAACCGAAAACTCGCCTAAACTGCGCGATTTCGTTGCGCGTCAGGCCCACCCGTTTCCGGCAGGCTCTGCTTCCTCGCTCCATCGCCGAGTCAGTTCTTCCACCCTGTCGGCGTAGAAGTGACGAACCAGTCGCGACTCGACAACCCGACGCATTGTGGCGCCGTCGAGTCTCAGACTTGCCCTGACGCACTTCATCGCCGGCCCGTACTGTTTCTCGCCGCTTCGGTTGGCCGCCTCCACGCGAGTATCGTCCATGGGCAGGCCGAGAAAAGCCCCGAGAGCTTCGTGCATGCGTAAGTTCAGGTCTTCCGTGCGCAACACCAGCACTTCGACCCTTCCCTCACGCACAATGTTGAACCCCTGCGCGTAGTCGAACGGCTGTGCAAACACGTCCACTCCGAACACCTGCTTGATCTCGTGATCGAACCAGCGACTCGGATCGAAGAACTGGTGCTCCTCGCGCAGCAGACGACCGACCTCCCTCACTGCATCTGTCACGCGGACGCCACCAGCGGATTCGGCCTCAGGGAAGCGGCTTCTCCAGGTCTCGAACACGTGGGAGATGGCACGACTCACCGGCTCCCGAACAATCGTCACTACCTTCAGCGGCCTGCTGAGTAGACCTGGCCATTCGAGCAGCTGTCGCGACAGTACTAAGTGCTGGTCCTGCCACGGAGCCGATGTTTCGTGGATCTTCTTCGAGGCCGACTCGATCCTGCTGCGGTCGAGCGTATGGATGTGGAGGACGGGTTGGTAAGCCTGCTGGTGCTTGAGGCTTTCGACCACCGTCGAGGATCCGACCTTGCCCATCTGATAGACGAGGATCGGGTGACCGTCGTCCAAGCTGCCCACGAGGCCGCGAACATGAGCTCGACTTCTCAACTTCCGCACGATCGACACCAGTCGCTTCGGCCGCGGTATCCAGGCGGGCATCATGTCGAGGCAACCTTTCGGATCTGGTCGATGAGCATACTTTCGTGGGCTTGCTGCGAATATCTACTTTGCGCGTCGCGTCGAGCCTGCTTGGCCATTCGGCGAGCATCTTCGGGGCAATCGAGGCAGCGTCGCACCGCACGCTCGAATTCCGGGGCGTCGCCGTGCTCGCACCATCGGCCGTTCTCGCCGTCCCGCAGAATCTCCTGGATTCCACCCACGCCCGTGGCGACCACTGGCACGCCCGACGCGAAGGACTCAATGACCACTCGTCCGAACGGCTCCGCCCGGCTCGGCACACACACCAGATCGCACGCTCGATAGAACGCCGCCATGTCAGCTATCGAGCCGGCGAAGGTCACACGGCTGGCCAAGCCGAGCGCAGCCACCTGATCCTGCAGTTCCGCTGCGCAGGTCGTGTCGGTCGCGCCCGAGACCAAGACGTGCAAGTCCGGCCTGCTAGCCAGCCAGCCTTCAAGGGCGGTGAAGAAGAACGCGTGTCCCTTGACCGCTCGCAGAGTACCGGGAATGCCGATCAGCGCGCCGGCGAGCGGCAAGCCGAGCCGCTGCCGGGCCTGCTCGACGGTCAATTCGCACCGCAGGAACTCCTCGCCCACGGCGTTCGGTATCACAACGGCGCGATCAGCGAATCGTGGACCCAAAAGGTTCCGGGCCACGAAGTGCGAGTTGGCGACCAGGCCAGCCGCGTGCGAGGAGATGAGTCGGCGCACGAAGGGCATGGCCCAGCGTGGGGCTTGCATTTCCCCCCCGACGTCAGCGAACAGTTCGCGCAAGTGCCAGATCGCCGGGGCGCCGGCCAGGCGGGCGGCGGACGCCGCGGCAAGACTCGCAACCGTATTGATGTACACCAGGCTCGGAGCAACCTGCCTTATGAGGCGAGCGAGCGAGCGCGCGGCCCACAGCTCGGCAACGACGTCTTTCGAGAACGAGTGTGTCGCAGACCGTCGCAGCCAGTTCCTGTGGGGCTCGACAACCACGGCACAACCCAGGTTCCGATATTCATCCAAGCATTCGCCGTCGTGCGCGAACGCCACGGTCACCTCAAGACCGAGTCGCTGCATAGCCCGCACGACCAGAAGGCCGCTGAAGGAGGACCCCGAGCGGTCCCCGGCGAACTGGACCAAGATCGCACGGGGCACTCTAGACCCTGCCCGGTCCACGGACGAGCGCTTCTTCCTTCTCGTCTTCAGGTGGCAAGGTGGGATCCAGACAGGTATCCCTAAGCAACAAGGCCATCTGTGCCTGCGTCAGCCAAGACTGCAGCAAGGTCATGTCCCATCCGGCAGGGACTTCGCGCGCGATGCGAATGATCGCGGCATCGTCCAGCTTGAGTGGGGCGAACAATCGCGCATGGGATGCGACGACACGCCTGACGCGTCGCGCCACACCGGCCGGCAGCCAGCGGTTTGCGAGGTACATGGCCGCTGTCACGCCGTCGGGTGGAGTGGAGTTGACCGACGTGGCCCGAGGCGTGTGCACTTCGACGGTGACACCCAGAATGCTGAGGAAGTCCACGACCAGGTCCGACTTCACTTCGTCGTAGCAGCGAAGGACGAGCGGAAAGTGCGAGCTCCATCTCGAAATCAACCGACTGTAAGCCATCCGCGACGCGCTCTTCGAAACGAAGTCGGACTGCCGCCCTCGGAACCCTCTTTTCTTGATGGCCTGGCGCAGAAAGGATCGCATGTAGTCGACGGGATTTCTCAGATAGAGCACCACGCGCACCGAGGCGCCATCGAGCGCACGCGCGAGACGTTGAACCCCCCGCATCGTCGAGAAGCCAAAATCCCTCGCACAGAATAAGCGTCGTGCGCGACCCTGCCTGAGCGAGTACTGACTTGAGGATCGAGGGCTCGGCTCCGGACTCGATCTCGTGCAAGATTCCATAGTGCGACTCGCTACGTGCGCCTTCAGCCGGAAGCCAGATCCCGCATGCTTCCAGCGCCTTCTGGGACTCGCGGACCGCCCGCCTGATCGCGGACGACCCCGCCTTCGACATACCAATGTGGATCACCACGCGACGCACGTCAGTCACTGCAGCACTCCGCACACCTCGTCCCACATCGCTGACGCCCTGGACTCGATCAAGGCAGAGCGTTCGCGCAGCATGCTCGACAGCTGCGGGCGTCGGTCGAGCAAACGCTCCACCGAGTCGCCGACGCTTGCTGGGTGAAGATTGCCGAGCAAGAGCTCTGGCACGCCATAGTCCTCGAACAGCATTTCGTACTTGTGACTCCAGCTGGTCCCCAGCGCCGGCACGCCCTGGGAAAAGGCGCTGACCAAGGCATGAAAGCGGGAACCGACCACGGCATGACTTTCCCCGATCAACTGCTTCAGCTTCAGCGGATCGCTCTCGCTGATCGTCTCGGCTGACGCGCCAGATGCCGCGTGGATTTCGCGAATCAAGGGGACATCTTCGGATCCATGCGCGAGAAGGGCGGGTTCCCAGCCCAACCGGGAGACAGACGCGACCACAGCCGCCATCGCGAGCTTGTACTGTCCGGACTCGACCTCTTTGCCCGGCATGTCGATCATGCGCCGATTGGGCACGATCAGTATCCGCCGTGAGGACGCGCCGTCCATCATGAGCGCCGGCTTGAGGAGGTTGGTGAAGTCGGGCGCCATCCGAATACGCGAGTCCGCACCCACGACGTCTTGGCAAAACTGAAAGGACTGCCGATCCCTCGCAAAGATCAGGGTGGCAGCCTCCACGACGCGACGGAATT
>JAGRHX010001413.1 GCA_020444775.1 Gammaproteobacteria bacterium | reverse complement strand
CGAGCTGATGCAGCAGGCGCTCGCCAGCCAAGGGCTCGAGCCCTGGCTGTCCTTGTCCAGGCAGAACGAGCTGTATGCGGCATACAGGGCGTTCGAGCACGCTCTCATCCCGGTCGATACCTTCGCGCGCACCTCGGGTGCGGTGACCTGTGCATGGCGAATAGCGTGGATTCGCAAGCTGCTTGCGGAACGGATCCGTAGTCAGCGCATCGAATTGGTGATCAGCCTCATGCCGCACGTCTGGCTACCGTTCGTCGCGCCGGTCTTTCGCAAGGTGCATGCACGGTATGCCGCGGTCGTGCATGACGCCAGCCCTCATCCCGGCGATGCCACGGGTCGCTTCATGCCGCTGTGGGACCTGGACATGCGTAATGCCAGCAGCATCATCACGCTGAGCGGGGTGGTGAAGCAGCAGCTTGCCACCAAGCGCCACGCGCGCGGCCTGCCGGTAACCTCACTGTTCCACCCCTTCGTCGGGCACGGCCCGATCTCCCCGGGCACGAATCCAAGCGCCGCGTCGGCGGGTGTCGAGGAGCCCTGGCGCCTGCTCTTTCTGGGACGGCTCCTGCGCTACAAGGGGCTGCCGCTGTTCGTTCAAGTGGTCGAAATGCTGCGCCGCCGTGGTTGGCCGGTCGAGATCGAGGTGATGGGGCAAGGCGATCTGGCCGGGCTCGAGGCCAGGCTGGCGGCGTTGGGGGCGAAGGTGGTCAACCGCTGGTTGACCGACGACGAGATGGCCGCGGCGCTCGCCAGGTGTCACGTGTTGCTGCTGACCCATACCAGCGCGAGCCAGTCCGGCCTCGTGGCAGCGGCGCATGGCGCCCGGGTTCCGGTCGTGGTGACGCCGGTCGGTGGTCTGCCCGAGCAGATCATGCACGGACGCTTGGGCGTCGAGGCCGGTGGCGTCGATGCGCAGAGCATCGCCGATGCGGTGGAACGTCTGATGACCGAACCCGGTCTGTACGCATGCGTGCAGCGTGGGATTGCCGCGGCCGAGGATGGCAAGAGCATGGCACGCTTCGTTCGAGACTGCGTGAACGCCGCCGGATTCTCCGCGCACGGTCCGATGATGCATGGGCTTGCGCTGGAGTCGGCCGGGCACGAGCATTCGCCGGTCGTGAACCCGTCGGCGGATCTCCTCCGCACCGAGCCGGGGCGGCATCTGTCTTCGTCATGACCCCATGGGCCGAAGCCGCGTACGGCGGATGACTCCGTCCTCTGTGCCGTGGCGATGGCTGGCGACGATCTCGCGGGTGTTGAGTCTGTCCACGACTCGAATGCGCCTCCCATGCTCCTTGTAGCGCGGATGGACGGTGAAGCCGCTGCTGTCCCCGCGCGACAGTACGAAGCGATGCGGCTTGACGACTCTCGGCACGATATCCATGCGCAGCGGATGAACGTCGACGATCGTTTTATAGTCTCCATAGAAGCTCAGTCGTCGCAGCGCCAGCCCCTCGATACGATCGTCGCTCCGATAGTGCCGCATCAGCTCGAGTAGTCGCTCGTGATCGCGCTCGTGTATCAGCTCGTCCGGCTGTAGATAGATGGCCCATTCTCCGGTGCAATTGAACAACGCGACATTGGATTGCTGAGCGAAGACGAAACCGCCATCACGGATGTTGGGATTCCAGCGCGTGTCGACGATCCGGATTCTCGAATCGCCGATGGCGAGCAGCGACTCACGCGTTCCGTCGTCGCTGTCACCTAGCGCGACGACGGACTCGTCGACGAGTGGAAGTATCGAGCGGATGCTTTCGATGATGGGGTAGTCGAGGCGCAGCACGTTGCGCGCAAAGGTGAAACCGGAGACTCTCACGACGACCCGCTCGTTATTACCAGGGGGCGGCGTCGGATGCGGCCGTATCGGAATGATTACTCGCCGCCAGACAGGTCTGGGCGATATAGCTGCACATCCGACGATGGGTATGATTTTCGATAACGTGCGCGCGTGCCGCCAGCCCCATCTGGCGCAGCCGCGGCTTGTCGGCAAGCGCGCGGCGTACCGCCCCGGCCAGACCACCAGGCTCTACGCCGTAGAGGATACAGTGCTGACCGTCGAGGAACGGACGATGGCGGTGTATGCTCGGGTAGTTCACGAGCTGAACCGTGCCACATCCGGCGATCTCGTAGTGACGCATGCAATCCCAACCCAATCCCTCGGGTGACCAGGCAAGCCATGCATCAGCGGTGCGTTGAAGAAACGCCGACATGGGCAGGCGGCGATCACACACCTCGATCCGGTAACCTTCCGACTGGAGCGTTCTGAGCTCCGCGACACCCCGACGAGGCACCTCCGAGCCGGCTTCGACCTTGCCACAGAAGAACAGGTCCACGGTCTTTTCATGCACCGGTTCCGGGAGCATCGCCAGAACGTCCATGGGCAGGCCGAGACCTATGGGTCTCAGTTTTGACAGTCGGGTCCGGTGGTGATGATCGAGTCGCTCGCCGAGCGTTGGCACGTGCGGAAAGCGGTCGCGCGCGGCGCCAAAGCGAGTTGCATGGTCATGAGCCCGGACAGGATTGGAATCACCTTCGCGCCGTGATGTCTGAGCATCGTCCAGGCCTGTCCCGGATCCCAAGCGGGGCGCAGTGGCGGGAATACGACGACCAGGTCGACATCGCCCGATCGGAGCAACCTCCAAAGAGACATCGCACGCTCGGCTGTCAGTACATGGTAGTCGATGTCGTTCAGCCGCCGCGGCACGGTGCCGGTGAAGTAGAACTCGGTACGTTGGGGGATGACGCGTTTGAGCAAGCAGAGTTCACCGACTTCCACCACGCGCAGGCGTTCGAGCAAGCGCTCGCCCAGCGGCCAGGGATTGGCAGCGGTAGCGGTTATCAAGGTGCGACACATGATGAGTGCCGCTTGCGCTGCCTGTCCTCGAGTATGTCTCGGTAGACGTCGAACACAGCGCTGAAGCTACGCGCGCAGCTGTGGTGCAGGGCAAGACGACGCGCCGCTCGACCCATGGCGGCTCGACGTCTCGAGTCGCACAACTCCAGCATCAGACGTGCGAGCTGTTGGTGGTCGAGGGGATCCTCGAGAATGAGTCCTTCGCGACCGTGGTTCATCAGCTCCGAGACACCGTTGTTTCGCGTCGTGATGACCGGAAGTTCGCAGGCCAGTGCCTCCAGGGTCGCAAGGCTGCACGGATCATACAGCGTCGGGTGCAGATAGATGTCGGCACAGGACAGGTATGGTCGGGGATCGTCCACGGCGCCGATGAAATGCACACGTTGCGCGATACCCAGGTTCGTGGCGAGACGGCTATAGGCGCTGGATTCACCGCGTCCGATCACCAGCAGCTGTGCTCTGCGCTCGGCGGGCGTTGCGGCAAGCGCGCGAAGCGCTGTCGGCAGGCCCTTCAGACGCGAGTTGTGTGCGAGTAGCAAGAATACCGTTGCATCCTCGAGTCCCAGGTCGTGACGCACGCGGTCACGGGCCGACGTATCGCGCCGGTAGCGGTCGTGGTCGACACCATTGGGTAATACACGTATCTGCTGCTCCGGCAAACGATCGTGGCGGCGCAGATCGTCACGTACCCGAGCGGACAACGCGAGAACCAGTGCCGGACGCCCGAGGCGCCTGCGGGCCAGTTCCCGATATTCGGCCATCCGCCGGTGGGTCGACGGGCGCAGCAAG
>JAGRHX010001412.1 GCA_020444775.1 Gammaproteobacteria bacterium | reverse complement strand
TGCACCCGACAGGTGCAGAATCCGTGCGGCACCCTCGTCGTAGGCGGCCCATCCGGTTAGCCACTGCCCGGAAAACCCCAATGCCTGAGCGGCCTGCAGCAGTGCAAAGCAGACGCATCCGGCCGAGAGAACCTGTTCCTGAACCGGTACCTTGTGCTCGGCGTCGATGCGGGCGATCACCACCAGCAGCATGGGGCTGTTGCCGAAACGCTCGATGTCCCGGGATCACCGGGCCTCGCTGATGTCGGGATCGGCGGCACGATGGCGCGCGGCGAGTGCCGACGCCAGCGTGCTCCTGTCATTCTCGGCGACCTCGACAATTCGCCATGGAACCAGGCGGCCGTGATCCGGAACCCGTATCGCGCTCTGGAGCATGCGTCGGAGCTGGCTGGGGTCGGGGCCAGGCGCTCTCAACCCGGCGACGGGTGTGGAGCGACGCTGGTCGAGCGCCTCCAGCGCTGCATTGCGGAATCTGTCCATCCGTTCATCTTATCGATGAGACCGCCGGTCCGCAGCCCCGCACCGGAATGCGATCCAGGGGCGCCTTGGCCCTTGCCAGCACGCAATCAGCGGCACAATATGACGCAACAGGTCAGTATTTCGCGGTGCCGGTCACGAATCGTTCGGCGCGGTCCGCCTACAATGCCCGTCAGGCGCAATGCGTTGCCAGTCGGGCACGCAGCCCCGGAGCAGGTGTCCAATGAGCAATGCAGAACCGGCAAACGTGGTCGACATTTCGACGCGTGGCGGTCGCGGGGGGCAGGCAGCCGCTTCGCTGGCATCGCTGCGCGCGCGTGCGCTGGTCGAGCTTGAGAAGTCTGTCGGCAATGTCTTCGATCGCGCCGACGACACGCTGTTTGACATGCTCAACAATGTGCCGCCGTCCGATCATCAGGACTACATGGACGCCATGTGCGAGTTGCGTCTGCGACGACAGGACTGCCTCAAGGCGTTCCGAGGCCATCTCGAGGCGGCTTTCCAGACATTGGCAGACGGCAAGCCGAAGACAGCCGAGCAGATGCGTGAAGCAGAGCTTGGCGCAGGCGAGCTGAGTCTGGTCAGCGAGAACGACCTCCTCCAGCAGTTGGGGGCGCGTCAGGTTGGCCAGGCGGTGCATCGTGATTTCGGTCCCGTGCTCGCTCAGCTCAACCGGCGCATGGGCGTGGTTGCCGGCGGCCTCGAACTGACCGAGGAGAGCAACCCGCTGGGTGGCGAGCATATCGGCGAAGGCTTCAGCCAGGGCATGGCTGCCTGCAGCATTGCAGTGACGGTAAAGATGATCCTGTTCAAGCTGTTCGAGCGCGAGATTCTGGATCGCCTGCAGGATGTCTACGCAGTTGCCAACCAGCAGCTGATCGATGCCGGTGTTCTCCCGACCCTGCCCAAGGTGCCGGTGCTGTCGCCCGAGGCGCTGAAGCGCGCGCGCAGCAAGAGTCCGCGGCGTCCCGGAGGCGATGAGGACTCGCGCCAGGAATCGGCGCCGGGCGCCGAGAGTCCGGCAGGCGATGGCGCGGATCGTGGCGGCTATGTCTTGAGCGCGGATGAGCACGCGCTGTTCAGCAGCCTGCACAACATGCTGCAGTCGTATCGTCAGGAATCCCGGCAGACCACGGTGGCGGATGAGCCGGGTCGCCGGGCCATGAGCTCGCGGGAAGTGATGGCGGTACTGAGCCTGTTCCAGGACGACATGCCGG